>JBFRWC010000099.1:0-5704 GCA_051439365.1 Leptolyngbyaceae cyanobacterium | reverse complement strand
ACTGCTGCCCCTGCTGCTGCTCCACCATGACGCCTCCAAAACCCAACATTGGGCGATCGCGAACGTCCTCTCTATAGGGTCGGCCCCTGCTTCCGGGAAAAACACGCTCCCCATTCTGGGAACGACTCTATCCACCGCGCTACAACCCACCTTAGACTCCAGTCCTCCTATATCACCGCTGAGCCCCAGTCATTCTGCCATGGAGCAAATTTGCCACCGTTTCCTGCGCCAACCCCATCACTATGACTTGGGGATCATGGCACTCATCAATAACCGAGAGTGCCCAGTCGTTGGGATGGAAGACACGCCTGCCATGACAGCCCTGCTAGGGGGACTGTTGGGAGGATATGGCGGGATCTCAGCGTTGCCACTGAGATGGCGATGTGTTTTGGCCCAGGCCAAGCGGCCAGGAGAAGCGATCGCACCCGAACCCATTGATGCGGTTCACACCCCATTGCCACCCTCTGATAGTCCGCCGACCCACCTCTTCCCCTTAGACCTCTTAATGCCTCGAACCATGCAGCTGGCAGCCGTATGGAGTGGTGTCCCTCTGGCTAATCTTAGAAACGGGAATTTCCCCTTGGCTTCATCCATGTTCCCGACCGTTGCCGCACCCCGTACGTTAGCATTGGATTGATACGAGATGCGATCGCCCTCTACGATCGCATCTCCCAGACAAACGTGGAGTCACCCAACATAGTTCAGGATTTCTTATATTTGCTGATAATCAGCACCAGATGAAAGATTGTCATGAATAATAGGAAGACTATAGTTAGGTTTGAGAAAAGAAGTAGGTGATACCAAAAGCGGGGCTGTGTTATCGGGCCAAAATTTACCTAAAGGTTGGGGTCTGCTCACCACTGCAACAGGTATGTTTAGTCGTCTAATTGCTTAACGGCTGGTGAAGTAATGAAATTCTTTCGTTCATTAACACGACAAATAACGGGACGGAAGCCGCTCACTCGTACCCAAGGACCGGCCCCCTCCCAGGAAGTTGAATCAGCAGTTGAACCCGCCGCGCCTGCCTCAAAAACGGATCAGTCCTCGCACTCATCCTCGTTTGGACGCTCCACAACAGCATTTACCCGCTTTTTGCAGCATCAAGCCAACGAGTTTAAAGCTTCAACCACGACTTCGTTAAACTGCTCCCCCAAAAATCGGAAGAAAAAGCGACATTATTCTTCTCTGCTGATCTTTGTCTTTGCGGTTATATCGTTAACGAGTGCCATTGGCTATCGTTTTTACAATGAGCCACAACTGAACGCAGGGACCAGTGCCCCTCTAACATTACGCGCCCCCAATGATATCCGTGTCGAGGATACGAAAACAACTGCAGCTCGCCGAGAAGATGCTAGCAAAGGGGCTGTTCCCGTATTGATGATTGACCAAACGGTGAATCATCAAATCTATCGGTCACTCAACCGATCGCTCACCTATGCCGACGATCTCCGTGAACGAGCCGGTAATTTTCCGTTTATTGATCCCTCAATTCTTTCTGCTCGTGCCCAAAACTATCTGCGACAAGCACCAGACACGGAATGGAATGAATTGATAGAGATGGTAGAGGGAGACTCGTTGGGCAACCCTAGTAGCGCTACGTCACCGTCCACGCCCCAATCTGATGCTCAAGGGGAGGGGAGCAACAATGGCAACAGCGGAACGACGACGGTGGGACCGTTGCCCTCGCTCGTGTTTCCCTTAACACCAGATAGTACCCAGGCATCCCAACAACTGGCCACGATTGAACTGTTAACCTACCGTCAAACAATCTCTGGCGATGATTTTTCTGTCCTCAAACAACTGATTATCCGTGCCCGCCAGCGCTATGCTCTTGCTCTCGACACGCTCAATTCCTCCACGGTAGGTAAACCCACCAACTTTTACACCCCCACCTTATTGCAACTCACAGATGACGAGTGGGCACAAACCAAAGTAGGCATCCGCCAAGTGTTAGATCGGGTTTTGACCCAGGGAGTGGCCAACGGCACCCCTGCCGAGTTGCGCCGACGAGCCATCGAGTTTGATATTGAGCGGTATGTGCCCCAAGCCGCGATCGCCCCGACCACCGACCTGCTGTTGGGGGTGGTCAAGCCAAACTTAGTGAAGGATGAGGAAAAGACCCGTTTATTGGCAGAACAGGCGGCTCAGGCCGTCCAGCCCGAAATGGTCGAAATTCGTCAAGGTGAAATTATCGTCACCGCTGGCGAAAAAATTACTCAATCCCAGTTTGTGTTGCTGGACGCATTTGGCATGAGTCGCCGTGGCATTAACTGGTTTGACCTGATCGGATTTGCGGTCTTGACGAGTGGCGGGGTCGCCATTTTCTTATTTGCTGAGCATCGGTTCCGCCCCAAGTTGCGATCGCGAGACCATTTACTGGTCCTGCTGCTGACTCTGACCGTCCCCCTCACTGTCGCCCTCCAGATTCCATCCCCCAATCTTCCCCTAGTCGGCCTACTCATCGGTAGTTTCTACGGCTCGGCCTTAGGCATCACCGTCATTGCCCTACTCGGTGTCGTGATCCCAGTGGGTATGGACTTTTCCATCAAGGTCTTACTCGCCAGTCTCATCAGCAGTATCGTGGGAACCGTCATCGCCGATCGCTTACGATCCCGTGAAGAGTTGGCCCTGCTGGGCGGCGGGGTGGGTCTGGCTCAAGGGCTTGTCTATCTCATCATTGGCCTCATTCTGAGTGCCACCACGGGGTCACTGTTGCAAACTCTCCTAGCCCCTACCCTCATCCAAGCGCTGATGGGGGTCGCGTGGAGTATTGTGGCCTTGGGGATTAGTCCTTACTTAGAACACTTGTTTGACCTAGTGACTCCAATCCGGCTAGTGGAAATCTCCAACCCAAATCGCCCCTTGCTCAAACGGGTTGCCTCAGAGGCTCCGGGCACGTTTCAACATACTCTGTTTGTCTCTAGTTTGGCGGAGGCGGCAGCGCGGGAGTTGCGGTGTAATGTGGAACTAGTGAGAGCAGGAACCCTGTACCACGATATTGGCAAGATGCATGACCCGCAAGGGTTTATCGAAAACCAGATGGGTGGGGTCAATAAGCATGATGTCATTGATGATCCTTGGAAGAGTGCTGCCATCATCCAAAAGCATGTAACGGAGGGACTTGTGATGGCGCGTAAGTGTCGTCTTCCGGGTGCCGTTAAAGCCTTTATCCCTGAACATCAGGGCACCATGCTCATTACGTATTTTTACTATCAGGCCCAGGAACGGGCAAAGGCTGATCCCTCGATTGAGGTGCGTGAAGAGGCCTTTCGCTATGATGGCCCAATTCCCCAATCACGGGAAACGGGTATTGTCATGTTAGCCGATTCCTGTGAAGCAGCCCTGCGATCGCTCAAGGATGCGACTCCGGAAGAAGCCTTAGCCATGGTGAACCGGATTCTCCGTGCCCGTTGGCAAGACCAGCAGATGATTGATTCAGGGTTGAGTCGTCAGGATATGGAGCGCATTGCCAAGATCTTTGTCCAAGTGTGGCAACAGTACAACCACAAGCGGATTCCCTACCCCAAAGCTGCCCTTGCCCCCAAAACAACTCCCGTCTCCTGATAAAGGATCTCCCAATACAAGGAATTCCCCAATCAATCAATCAATAAAGAAAAGATACCGAAAGTGCAGGGGGGTGAGCTAAGCTCACTGCCCCGCACCTGGGCCTTATTCAGCATGAATGTCTAAAATCGGGTCATTCGCCAGTTCTTCTAGATTCACCGACTGCATCAGGGAGGACCAAGACTCGTTCATGGCAATATCATCGGGGTTTTCTAACCGTAGAACCGCCAGCGTAGATACCATTTCTTGCCAAATGCCAGCATCAGCATAGAGCGCAGGGCGATCGCTCATGGGCGCTTGCTCAATCGCTTCCAATTGGTAAGTGGGTTCCACCCGCTCCAACCAACTTCCTGTGCTGAGGCGAAAATTACCCAAGCTAGGGCCACAGGAGGAGCTGAGCAAGACTTGCCAAGCATAGGTTTGACCTACTGCTAATGGCGCTGCTGTATCGGGAATTTGGATACCGACAATCCCCTTTTCTCCACCTGTCAGTTCAAACTGAGTGGCATAGAGTTCTGCGGTGGCATCCTCATTTTGCAACGTAAAGGAAAGAGTTGCACCGGGTAAGTCAGGCACCCGTACCAAAATTGTAGGATGAGCCAGAGCCGTTTGATCCACAGGAGCCGCATCGATCGCCATGCCTTCTTGCGCTTGTGCAGGCGGGACGACTGGAGAAAAAGACTGTTGCAACGCAGTTACATCCAGTGACCCATCAGCACTAGTACACGCTCTGGCAAACCCGCCAAACCGCCAACGCGACTGTCGAACCGGTAAGCGAAATGACAGCCCTGCCACCAATACGCCATCACCATGAGTCACGACCGTAGCCGAAGCTTGACTGGACGATACTGAACGGGATAAAGCAGACAAGGCAGGAAGTGGCGCACCCAACACACTAGCGGAGATTAGAGTTGCCAACGCGGTCTTAACAGGGATGAATGGCTTAGACATGATTGCTGGCCTTAGCAGTAGGAAGGACTCAAGGATCAATACAAAGTTGAACGAGGGATAGTTGAACGAGGGATAGTTGAACGCCTGACGGTCGTAGGAGGCTGAGTGGCCCCGACCCGGTACACAAACCGCAATCCTACGGATCAACAGTTTGCTATGCTTACCTCTACTTTATGTGATTCTACCTGTAGCATACAAATTGGCTGATGAAGATTCCAGAGATTTATCTAAAATTCCCGTATCGTGTTTAGGTTTGTAACAAAGAATACTTTTTCCTAAATGGGTGACTCGTTCCTGGCAAAGGACTACTCCCCAGAACGAGGGCGGTAGCATATTACAGAACGTGAGATGGAGGGGGCTGACCGACCAGAAAATTGGGATAACGTGAAGTCTAGAAAAGTTTGCATAGAGACCGTTACAGCTTCATCCTCGATGGTGACCCAGTCAGCGGAGTCGGGAATCATCCCTAGGGCATCTGTCGGAGCTGCCGGAACCCCACCCTGGCCTGTGAGGGTGAAACTACTGAGGCGATCGCCCCTGGCTGCTAAATTGGCGGCACAGCTTTGGCCCACTAGCCCGGACAAATCCACAAAGGCGATCGGCAACGCGGCAAAGCCTCGCGCCGGATCAATCCCTAGGGTCGTCACGTCTACCACTCCAGCCCCACCCCCTTGGGAGGTGGCGGTAATGTCGTTCAGCGGGGTCGCTTGTTCGCGGAACTGGATGCCAAAGAGACCGAGTGCCGTAATCGCCACTTCACCGCCGTTGCCTTGGGCCGCGTTGGCGATAATGTCACTGCCCTCTTCCCCCGTGGGGAAAAAAGCAAAGATAAAATCTGAAATAATCGTAATATTGCCCCCATCCGCATCGCCAAAGGCCGTGGCGGAAATCCGGCTTTCATTTTCTAATCGCAAAAAATCAGTAGGGCGATCGCTCGCTGACTCGATGGTAATGATAATATTGGCCCCCTCGCGACCCCCGCCCGTTTCTGCGGTGAGCCGACCATTATCCAAGCGGACAAAGTTAGCATCAATCGTTAAATTACCGGCCTCTCCTTCAGGACTACTCACCGACAGTTCAGAGTTATTCCGAACGATCAAGTCACCTGTATTCAGAGTCAAATCACCTGCACGGCCTCCGTCTGTCGCTTCAACCAAAATGTTGCTACTGTTGCGAACCACAATGGACT
>JBFRWC010000098.1:0-5700 GCA_051439365.1 Leptolyngbyaceae cyanobacterium | reverse complement strand
GCCCTGGTCTATTCCGGCAACGCCGATCCGGTGCCATCTCGCTATATTGTCACCTACCCATAGCTGAACGAGGTCGCGCCACCCTAGCACAGTGAGATGGTCCTGCTGGGGCCACTGTCACACCGTTATCCCCAGCCCCAAAATATTCGTGTAATATCCATTGGTGATGAGGTGGTAAGAGGGATTCAGCTAATGATGCAGTGGCTCAAACGAACAGGCTGGCGACAACAATCCGTTCGCCAAGAGGCAAGGAACTGGGGCAGACGAAGGACAGGCTTGAGTAGAATGGGAGGTGCGATCGCTCTCTTCCTAGCCTCTCTGGGTTCTGTTGTTAGCCCTACGGTTGCCGCCCTCGACACTCATCCGGATTCTGTTGATTCAAGCGACAACCCGACCCTCGAATCAACTACGATCGTATCAACCGCGATCCCATCAAGCACCATCGAATCAACCGCGATCGCATCAGCGCCCGTAACCCAGCTCCCTGACATCTTATTCGATATTATTCCCCCCGAAATCATTCCAGATAGCGAGTTTATTGCCCAGATCAGTGAGTTGGTGGGGACGGTGGGCGATCGCCAAAAGCAATATGCGTTGCTGACAGCAGGAGTCTTGGCTAGCCAAGACCCCAATATTTCCCGCTGGTTAGCGGCGTTGGAGTCCTCTCCCTTTCAGGAGGTGGAAATCAATGGCTTGGAACTGGGGGATTTTGCCCAGCAGCTTGCAGCGACGGTGGAGGAACGGGATGCAACGGTGGAGGCGATCGCCCGTCAAGCGGATCAAGAAGCTCTAGCTAACAATGCGGTCAACTATGCTAACCGACCAGACCTACGCCAACCCGGACGATACAGCGTGCACATGCAAGCCTTGTCTGTCGGTGATACCGATCGAGCGACAGAGGATAATGCTGCAAGCGTGACGGAAAGTGGGATGACGGTAGAAGCCTACTTCCCAGAATCATTGCTAATGGGAGGACTCATGGGGATTGAGCCAGATGCTGCCCCCATTATTTTGGTTTCCCACGGCGTTGGCGGTGACGCAGAGGATTTTGCACCCTTGGCCCAGCATTTGGCCTCCTATGGGTTTGTGGTGGTGGTCCCCGATCACGAACAGTTAGCGGCGAACGAGGATGATGCTCCCACCTCCCCGTTAGACCGTTTGCGATCTCAGTTTTCTGGAGCGATGAATCCAGTGGAGTTAGTGAAACGTCCCCTTACTCTGTCGGCAATTTTAGACGAAATGGAACGGTTGAATGAATTGAACCCGATGTTCCAGGGACGGCTGGATTTGGATAACGTGGGCGTGATCGGTCACTCCTTGGGCGGCTACACCGGGCTGGCAATGGTGACGGGGGATATCAGTCGGCGGCGACTGAGGCGCACCTGTACCAATGATGAAGCCCTCGCCCTCAATCTGTCCCTGCTGTTGCAATGTCAGGCGAGGGCCTTGCCCCGTCGTCTCCCGTCTTTGTCTGATGATCGGATCAAGGCGGTGATGGCCCTCAATCCAGTCGGCAGCGCCATCTTGGGCAAGCGCCAGATTGAAGACATTGACGTGCCTGTGATGCTGGTAGCAGGAAGTCATGACGCGATCGCCCCCATGCTATCCGAACAACTCCCGATGTTCTCCTGGTTGGGCGATCGCCCTGACAAGTACCTCGTCACCCTCGTGCCCGGTGGTCACGCCTCCGCCAATGCCATGGCAGATGACCTGGATGCACCTGAAAATAACGCCACAACCCAGCCCGATCTAGTTGACCAAATCACCACTGGTCCCCTTAATCCTCAAGGGGGAGATGCCACCAAAGCCTTGAGTGTCGCGTTTATGGCCACCCACCTTGCCTCTCCCGTGGCCGATGAAATTCCAACGGACACCTACCTCAATGCGGCCTATGGGGAATTTCTCTCCGAGGGAGCGTTTGATCTTCACCTCATCACTGAATGGGGGGATCAGAGGTAATAAAGGCAACGCCCAACCAATCTGCTAAATCTTGGCCAATCCACCGAAATTCTTGGACTGAAAAGGGAAAGAACTTGTGATCCAGGAAGAACTGGGTGTCCTGGGTTTGGATGACCAAGCGCTTTCGGGGCGATTTTTCCTTGGGACGCTTGTGCTCATCCTCTAGCCGAATCGATTGAATGCGATCGCACGGCACACTGAAGATCGGCTTTTGGGCACCAAAGCCCAAGGTCGATTCTCGCGCCACCCACAGGTTTTGTTGATCCACCCGCAAATGAGTTTGCCGGAAAAAGTCCTGAGTTACTTTCCACAGGGGATTCAGCACCACCCAACTCCCTGCCACAAAACCAACCAGTCCCACGACCAGCCGTAATGGCCACCAGATCATAAACACATACAACAGTCGGGAGTAGAGAAAACTAAAGACCATGCTCAGGCACCCACTGATGATGCCAGAAACTAGAGAGGTGGCGAAGGTCATCAAAAGAAGTTGTCGCCACGATCGTAGTGTTTTCACCCGAAACCCCCACGGTGGCACCACCAACTCCAAAACCTCATCATATTTCGAGAGCATCACCTTGCTGCCCACAGGTTTATCTTTCAAAATCAAATCCGTTTGCCCCATCGCCGCTTTTTCCAAACTTTGTTTGGCCGTTTTAGCTGTTTGAGGGCGTTTGGTGATTTCAGGCGTAATCAACCAACTCAACCAGCGCCGCAGGGCAAAGCTAAGATGCTGGGCTTCAGGTTCATACTGAATTTTGAAGTCCCGTTGGGGCAATTCCGCTGGATGCTTGCCTGTTGCCAGATAAATTAAGGTGGCCGCCAAGCTGTAAAGGTCCGAAGGTGGGTCCGCCCGTCCACCAAACTGTTCCGGTGGCATATATCCATAGGTGCCCACAATGGTCAGTGTTCCCGGTTGAGCCAGAGATGGAGCTTGCACAGACCCAAAGTCCACCAAATACAAGGTCCCAATAGAGTGGGCTGATCGATCGGTAATCAAAACATTGCTGGGTTTGATATCCCGATGGATGACGGGCGGGGTTTGACCGTGCAGATAGCTAAGAATATCCAAAAGTTGTTGGGCGATCGCCACCAAATCCGCTTCGGTAAACGTCCGTCCTGACTGCACTGCCTCTTGGAGCGATCGCCCCTCGACATAACTTTGCACCAGAGCATAGCCACGAGCATAGGGCAAATCCACCTCAAAGTAATCCAAATACCGGGGAATCGCGGGATGTTCCAGCGCTTTCAACACCTCCCCCTCCCGCTCAAACAACCGCAGATCCGCCCATTCAAAGTCATCCCCAAAGGTGACTAGTTTCACCACGGCTGCTTGCTCTGTTTGAGTGTCCTGAGCCAGAAATGTCCGTCGTCCGGCAGTCCGGCCCAGTTGACGCTGGAGTTCATAGCGATCGCGCAGGACGGTACCAATCCAAGTCTCTGAGGATGAAATAACCATGTTGGGTTGCGTCAGTGCAGAATAAAGTGTGATACAGATGGAGCAGAATCGGCACACCTCTAGCGAGGAGTCCTGTTGTAGCCCATCATACCCACTGGAACATGCATTGTCCTCTTCGGGACGAAACCCAGGCCAATACTGTCACCAACCTTGAAAAAGATGAAGCGCGCTCGTCCCTCGCCTAGCAAAAGACGATCCCAATGCGACATGACGGCAGGGTTAGGATAGACTGAGGCGCACTTAAACTGTGTGGGAACATCCTCCCTTTGGCAGATTTTTGGCACACAAATAAGCCAACGCCAGTCGTTTTAGTTTAGAGTTTCACCCTACTGTATGGACAATGGTCATTCCAAAGCTTGACATTACCCAACATATTCCGGATGTTGTCAACGGACACGAGACCCAGATAAGGGAAATTGCCCGTTCCATTCTGACAGCCTTAAGGACTTATCCCTACTATATTGTTGTTCATGGTTATCCACCGGACCAAAACCGTGACCATTTGCTCAATTTGGCCAAGGCGATCCGTTTGGAGGGCAACAACCAGGCGGCTGTCGGCGTTAGCCAGCAAAGCCAAGAGAAAATCTCCTTCACCAAGGTTCGGATTAATCCAGAGAGGGCGAACGCCAAGAAACGGGTGACTCAGTATAGCCGGACGCACCGACCGCTAGCGCCCCATACCGACTCATCCTACATGGTCCGTCCCCATGAGGTGGTGGCATTTCAGTGTATTATCCCCGCTCAGTCCGGTGGTGAATCCATCCTCATTCCAATTCAGGACGTATTGCCCCAGCTCGATGCTGAAACCCTCCAGTGCTTACAGGAACCAGTTTATCTATTTGGCTCCAAGTGCTATCCGATTCTAACTGGTATTCTTCCCGACAAATCCGAGCAGCAGGCGATAGGTATTCGTTACTATCGAGCACAGCTTGATCATATTAAAGAAACAGCGCGATCGCCTTTAAGCCCAGACCATCTCAATGCCCTGAATGTTCTAGACACACTCCTAGGAAAAACTGAGCCATTCCCCCAGTTCCATCTGGAAGCGGGAGAAATTGCGTTCATGCATAACCACAAGGTACTGCACGGGCGTGGTGGATTTTCCCCTGATAGCGATCGCCTGCTATACCGAATCCGCCTCCATATTGACAGCCTTGCACCGATGCATCAGCCCCCAACTGAGGCAAAATTGACCGCACTAACGGCAACTGACAACACCTTGGATATGCCCTGGATGACCACCCTGCCAACCAGTGCCTCAAGTCAAAATCCAGCTCCACTATTTAGCCCGTTAATGAACCCATTAACCATAAACTCTGGATTGAACACTCACAGTACACCTCCAACCAACCCAGTTTCGCGCTCTCCCCATCTCTTTTATCCTATTCCTCCCCAGCAACCAATATCTGATGAATCCAACTTCATCTCACCAGTTGACAAAAACAGCCAAACAGTTGGGATATCTGCCTCTGTTGCGTTGGCGCAAGCTCAAGCCCATCTGGTTCAGGCAAACCATTTGAAAAACTTAAATCGTCCTGACGAGGTTTTACATCACTGTCTTCAAGCAAGCCAATTGGTCCCAGAAAACCTCAAAATCCTGAACGCTTGTGGCAAACTTCTACTGCGTATCGGCAAGTTTGCTGAAGCAATTCCAATCTTTCGCCGTTGCCTGGAAATTAATCCGGCTGACTTTGACAGTGGTCTTGCTCTCTCCAGTTTGCTTGATCGAGTGAGAGCCAAGGAAGCCGCGCAAGCAACTCTCAAACAGGTTTTTCATTACCATCCCTACACCTGGAAAACATCCCATGACCCGCAGAAAAAAACGATTCTCAGAATTCGGGGAATGGATGGGTCTGCTTACCAAATTATTCGGAGTTCCAATGGGTTTTTCAAATATATCCTGAAAGGGGGCCATTTCTCCATTCGAGCGTTAATCGAGAAGCAGGACTACAATCTCGTTGTCCTCAATCTTTTGGCCAATAATATTGATACCTGCACTGATATTCCTCCAGCGGATCTGATGATCAATACATTAGCTTGCCCCGACTTGAAGCGACTATCCCTGCTAACAGCGGCCCGATTTATCGATCGCTATCCCCACATTCCGGTCATCAATCACCCTCGCCAGGTGTTAGCAACCACCCGTGAACGCAATGCTCTACGTCTTAACCTTGTTTCAGGCGTTACCTTTCCCAAGACAGAAAGGTTATTTTGGCATGGGAGTTCATTAGATGAGCTAATCCAAGAAATTTTTGGCTTAGGCTTTCAGTTCCCTATCATTG
>JBFRWC010000097.1:0-8248 GCA_051439365.1 Leptolyngbyaceae cyanobacterium | reverse complement strand
CCCCATCTCTTCACGCATGTTCTCCAGTTTATCGGCGACTGATCCTTGTACTGATTCCCGCACTGTTTGATTCAACCGTTGAGATAACTTCTCCATCGCTTCATGTGCCCAATGGGTACAAACTTGGAAAGGACGGAGAGAGCGATCGCCCTTTTCCAGCCTTGTCAGGAGTTGCGATCGCGCTCCAGTCGCAATCTTCATCGCCATTGCCGAGTCCTGCACGATTTGTGCGGCTCTATCACCATAATGATCCCAAGCCTGAATCGGATCGGTGTTCATGATACTGCGGCCCTGATCAAGGTCGCGTTGAATTTCTCGTGCAAGTGAGGCAATCGATGTCGCCAGTTGGAATTCTTGTACTGTCGGTAATGTTTGAGCCTGTCTTAGAGTTTCTTGGCTATCGGCTTCAATCTTTGCGAGTCTATCCTCAATATCTTGGTCCTTTGTGCGGAATTCCTCCAGCAACTTTTCTGCTAGATTGTGCAAATCCTCCATTGTCTCCCAATGGCTCATCTTGGGTTTTCGGTGATACTTCCAAAGCCCAAAGTGATTGACAAGAAACGTGACGACCTGGTGATAGGAGAGGGCGATCGCCCGTTGATCCTGCCTGCGCCCAAAACGATTTAGGTTCGGATCACGACCCTGCACCAGATTCTCCGTTATCCTCAACTCCTTGCCAAACTCTACCCCTGCATCTTGGGCCTCATCTATATACTTTGATAGGGTGTCGATACGGCTAGCAGTCTTACCAGTGAAACCTTTGAGGTTAAGGTCTTTTACATCCTTTTCTAGTTGCCAGAGTTTTTGGGTCAAGTCATCCAGTGCTAACACAAGTCTCTTTTCTTTTAATTGTGCAGATCTTGTAGCAAACCATAGGAATGACAGGCCAGCGAGACCAGACATGATAAGCAGCCCCGAAATCTCCCCGATTATGAGGTGTTGTGGGGCCGGATATGGCTGGACTGGCTGAGAAGTCGGGTTGTGATTAGAACTATGGCTCCATAGCCACAGTCCTAGGGCAAAGCAAACGGGATAGACGGTGTTTAAGAGTAGGCGATCGCCCCGAAAACAACGGCGATTATCCCGATAGAACAGACGATTCAGGAATGATAGACGCATATTATCCAGAATTTAAGGTGATGATTAACGTCTCTGGTATAGCTTATTTAGCGGCGCGATCGCTCTAGTGCAAAACACCAACAAGGTGCTCCATCTCCCCTGGCTAGGATTTTGGCACCCGTCTCTGCAACTTGGACTGAATTCGCATCCCAATTCGTTTGCTGTAGAGATAGAGCGATCGCCTCCAAGTCAAACTGGGAATATCGGACGGATATTTTTGCTGATAGTCAAAAAACTGGTTGAGTTCTTCCAAAATCACCTCAAGTCGCGGGATTAACTGGTCGGCTCGATAGGGGGCAACCAGCGTTTCAGTCTCAGCAGTAGGTTGCCAGTGGTTCACTACCTGAAGAATCCGCTGGACATCGTACCCAGTGGCGTAGGTGGCGATTTTATGGCAGTTGAAGCCTGGATCAAGGTAATCGGCGAGGGCATGATTGACGCTGGAGAAAACCTGACACCCGCAGGCGATCGCTTCCATCGGCGGCAACCCAAATCCTTCCGTCAATCGATGTTGCGCCCAATATTCTGCGGAATCGTAAAGATAGATCTTGGTGCGATTAAACAATTCCATCAGATCCTCCACAAACTGATCGACCACCATCACCTTGCACTGGGATTGGAGGGCCGGAATCAGTTGCCGTGTCAGATAGGCCGATGATTTTCGAGCTTGCACCAGCACATCAATATCCCGCTCCAACTGTCGATGGGTCACATTATCCCCAAGACAGTTGGGCAACCAGAAAATGGGAGCATTGTGAGCTGCTTGTCCCCAATAGCCCATCGTATTACGGCTAACAGCAATGATGGGAACGCTGGGGGGCACAGAAAATCTGTAGCCCGTGCTGTGAGCATGGTAAACCACCGGGTAGGATTTGAGTTTTTTCAGCAGCTTGGGTACATCAAAGCCCCAACTCGCCACAAAGATACCCTGGCTTAAATCAGTGGGCGATGAATTCTGCAACAAATCATCCAGATAGGGGTGTTGTTCTTCCCGTTGACGGTAGGTGACGATTTCTACCGGGCCGAGCGATCGCGCCAGTTCAACGGTGTTCAATTCCGCAAACAGACCGCCACAGTAGAATTTTTGAGTGGTACCAGGCAGTAGAAAATACAGCTTTCTCAACGAGATTTCCCCCAATTGTCCAATACTTGCATGGATCACTGACTATCGTCGTGCAGGACCATCGTACCGGACTGACATAAAATCTTGTGGGATATCTGGTGTATTGCGTAGGATAGCAGGTAATCTTGATAGGCTAGAGCGCTCATGATAGGCTACGGGCACCCTGATGATTTGGGGTTGGCTCAGACCGTCAGTCATCTAGGAACTGTAATCAACCAAGGATGTAGGGTAGGAGTAACAATGCGGACCCATTATTGTGGTGAACTGAGGGCAACTGATATTGACCAGACTGTGACTCTGTTTGGGTGGGTCGATCGCCGCCGCGATCATGGTGGTGTGATTTTCATTGACCTGCGCGATCGCACCGGGCTGGCCCAAATCGTCAGTGATCCGGAACGCACCCCCGACTCCTATCCACTGGCTGAAGAGGTCCGCAATGAATACGTCGTCAAGATTACGGGACGGGTTTATCAGCGTCCACCGGAATCCTTAAACCCCAAGTTGCCAACCGGGGAAGTGGAAATCTATGCTGACACCATCGAAGTCCTCAACACCGTTCGCAAACAACTGCCCTTTCAGGTATCGATGGCGGATACCGAATCGGTGCGGGAAGATCTGCGGTTGCGGTACCGCTATCTCGATTTGCGCCGAGAGCGGATGAACCACAATATTCGGCTACGCCACGCCGTCGTCAAAGCCATTCGTCGTTTCCTCGAAGATCAACAGGGGTTTATCGAGGTGGAAACCCCGGTATTAACCCGATCCACCCCGGAGGGGGCGCGGGACTATATTCTCCCCAGTCGTGTTAATCCCGGCCAGTGGTTTGCGCTGCCCCAGTCGCCCCAGTTGTTCAAGCAATTGTTGATGGTGTCGGGCTTCGATCGCTACTACCAGATTGCCCGTTGTTTCCGCGACGAAGATTTACGGGCCGATCGCCAACCGGAATTTACCCAACTGGATATGGAAATGAGTTTCCTGTCCCAAGAGGAAATTATTCAACTCAACGAAGATTTAGTTTGCCACATTTTCCAGGAAATCAAAGGGATTGATTTACCCCGACCCTTTCCTCGCATGACCTATGCTGAGGCGATGGACAAGTATGGGAGCGATCGCCCCGACACCCGCTATGGCCTGGAACTGGTAGACGTATCTGATGTGGTCCAAGAGTCCAAATTCAAGGTCTTTTCTGGTGCCGTCAAATCTGGCGGTATTGTTAAAATTTTGCCCATTCCCAATGGTAACGACCACATTTCCAACGTGCGGATTAAACCGGGGGGTGACCTATTCAGCGAAGCTGCCGACGCTGGAGCTAAGGGACTGGCCTACATCCGGGTGCGTGACGACATGGTGATCGACACCATCGGCGCAATCAAAGACAATCTCACCGATGAGCAAAAGCAAGAAATCCTCGATCGCACGGGTGCAAAACCGGGGCATTTACTCTTATTCGCTGCCGCTGACACGGCCACGGTGAACAAAACCCTCGATCGCCTCCGCCAAGTAGTGGCCAAGGAATTAAACCTCGTGGATGCGGCAGCGATTAACTTGCTCTGGGTGACAGAATTCCCCATGTTTGAGTGGAATGCCGATGAAAAGCGCTACGAAGCCCTGCACCACCCCTTTACCGCGCCCTACCCGGAAGACCAAGCAGACCTGACCACCGCCCGTGCCCAAGCCTACGATATCGTATTCAATGGCTTTGAAATTGGCGGTGGCAGTCTACGGATTTACCAACCCGATTTGCAAGCGCGAGTGTTTGAAACCATCGGTCTATCGGACGAGGAAGCCCAGGAGAAATTTGGCTTTTTGCTGGAGGCGTTTGAGTATGGCACCCCACCCCACGGGGGTATTGCCTTTGGGCTGGACCGTCTGGTGATGCTGTTAGCGGGTGAAGAGTCGATTCGGGACGCGATCGCCTTCCCCAAAACCCAACAAGCCCGTTGCCTCTTGACCCAAGCCCCCTCCAGCGTCGATCAAGCCCAGCTTAAAGAACTATACGTCGCCTCCACCCACAAACCCAAAAAGCCAGCAGAGGATTAACTTTAACCCCCTACCAGAGACCTACCGTGTACACACAAGTCGGACCACCCCCTCTAACTCCCCCTTGCCAAGGGGGAGGACCGGAGTTTCCCCTCTTGGCAAGGGGGGCTAAGGGGGGTAAAGCCGAGTTTTGAACTTTGAGTAGGGACGTGTGTACACCGCAGGTCAGAGACAGGGCACTAGATCGCTAGGTTGGGTCAGCACAAAACTCAATCTCGCAAATCTGGCACTATGTCTATGAGTCAGACGAATCTGAAGCCACTGAGTCACCCTCTGACGTTTCTTCACCATTGGGTGATTCATTGTCCTCTGGCTTGTCCTTTAATGCAGCTTCCCGTTCCATCTGCTTTTTCCGGTCCGCTTCTAGCACATCTGCTAACACTTCTTGAGCCTGCCGTAACTTCTCCAAATTACCGCGATAAATCTCAATGTCCTTCTCAACTTTTTCTTTGGGTAGCTTGAGAAGTTCAGAAAAGCGGCCCAACCACTCATTGAGCTTCGTCTCATCCGTCAGCAACGCCTCATCAATTAGCTCCAGAACCGTTAGGAGACCAATGGCGAATAGGCGACTGTACTTAAACGAGGAGGACTGAGCGATCGCTCCCAAATAGGTCTGCAATCCTGGCTTGTCATCCGTACCAACTCCATCCAATACCACCTGCAAATCATCCACTGACAACGAAGACAACGGCTGTTGTAGCTCCTCTGCATCCAATCGGTATTGCTCCGCTGTCGGTCCCTCCACCGCACCACAGAGAGCATCAAAAATGGCTGGTACATCTCCCTCTGGCCGATATCCTTTCATAAACCGATTGAACGTCGTGACAACCCCCAATGCATAGATCGGATCGTAACGAAACTCAACATTCACCGAAAGCAAGTGCATCTCGACCATCAACTCTTCCACCACCCGGCGATAAATTGAGCTGATTGGACGAGTATGGGCAGCATAAAAGGCCCGTTTAGTGTCTGAAACCGTGCGGATATTGCTCACCAGATGTCTTCTAAAAAATTATGGGTCTACGCTATTCTCTCGCTTTGGGGTACGTTTGCCAAGGAGTTGCCCCGTTTTGCTTCGTTCTGTATCTTTCTCCAGGGATCTAATCGATCGCCTCTTCTTCAGAATCAAAAATCTCGAATACGGAATCCATCATCGTCACCTCAAAAACCAGCTTAGCTTCTGGGTGAACGCTGCAAATCCGAAAGCTACCGTTGAGCTTATCGGCATCGCGCATCCCGGCTACCAAGGATGTTAGGCCAGAGCTGTCAATAAAGTTAATATTTCCTAAGTTAACGATAACATGGGGGCCATTGGCTCCCATGCATTCCTGCAACTTGAGCCGAAATTGCCAAGCTGTTGTGATATCCAATCGACCTTCAGGTCGTAAGATGGTAATAGCTCGGCCATCGTGGGCTGTCAGCTTCTCTTGCTTCATAGTTTAAAGTATTGCTAGATCAACTGATAAAGCAACTCGTGTCGCCGTTAATATCGCTCTCGACTAGCTTAACCTAGCCTAACAGGAATTGGCAAAAGGGTATTCGTCGATAACAGGAACGCTACCCACCCTACCCTAAGCCATCTCAATCGGACCAAATCACGCCCATGTTGGCCAAATATGCCAGCCTGAGAGCCGTTGCTGTGCCTCGACTCGATAGGACCAACATTCCTCAACATTCAACATAGGATACAGGACAAAGCCTACTTATATCAGCCTCCCTAAGTCTAGCTCACCGAACTAATCTCTTCCAATCCAGCAGATAAATTTCACAATCTAAGGGGTCTGCCTATAAAAAAGATTCCAAAGGTGAGGGGCAGTAAGCGTCGCCCACTGCCCCTTATTTTCTAGCAAGTCCCCAAGCCAGTGAACAGAATGATTTCCCTGAGGGGGAACTTTAGGGCATGTCTCCAAGCCTAATCGAGCCAATTTTGAGGTTTCAGATAGGTTTGATAGAGTTCTGCCTCAGGTGTATCAGCTTCTGGGGCATAGCTATATTCCCAGCGAACGAGGGGCGGAAGCGACATCAAAATGGACTCGGTGCGACCGTTTGTTTGTAAGCCAAAGATGGTGCCTCGGTCATAGACCAAGTTAAATTCCACGTATCGCCCTCGACGGTATAGCTGGAACTGGCGTTCCCGATCGCCATAACTCATATCGCGACGGGCCTTAATAATGGGAGTATAGGCCGGTAAAAACGCCGAACCACAGGACTGGACGAAGGCGAAGATATCCTCCCAATTGCGCTCCGGCAATTCTCCAAGGCGATCGCTATATTGCGCCGCAATGCCGTCTGTGTTCGGACCACGGTACAGCTTCCCTCGGCCATCTTGATAGTCGAAGAAAATACCCCCTACCCCCCGTGTTTCCTGACGATGCTTCAAGTAGAAATACTCATCGCACCAGGGTTTGAAAGTCGGGTAGTATTCAGCGTGATGCTGATCACAAGCATCCTTGAGGGTTTGGTGAAACTGCACTACATCCTCTTTGAACGGATAGTACGGAGTGAGATCAATCCCTCCACCAAACCACCAAACTGGTCCTGCTTCAAAGTAGCGATAATTGAGATGCACCGTGGGAATGTAGGGGTTATTGGGATGCAACACCATCGACGTTCCGGTGGCATAGAAACGATGACCTGCGGCTTCAGGGCGCTGTACCAAAATCGAGGGAGGCAGATTATCTCCCCAAATTTCAGAGAAGTTAACACCACCTTGCTCAATCACATTCCCGGCCTTCATGACGCGGGAGCGGCCACCGCCTCCTTCTGGGCGCTTCCAACTTTCTTCTAAAAATGTGGATGAACCATCAAGCTCTGTGAGTGCCTGACAAATCTCATCTTGGAGCGCCTTCATAAACTGGCTCACTCGCGCTTGGGCATTGGCGGGGGGAATATTCGCTGAAGCAGAGACTTCAGAGGTGGAAGAATTTGTCATAGTCAAAGGTGCAGCACCACTGGATGGTGTTGGCTAGCGTTATTACGTATCGTGTCAACGTTCCTAGCCTATCCTGAATTGTCCCTTAGTTGACAACTAGGGGAATGACTGTAACAAATCCGTTAAAGTTGCCCAGAAGTCCAACGGACTATTCGAGCAAATTCCGCTCTAGCGCCATAGCTGATCCATGGAATCAATCAACTGGAATTAATCAGCGATCGCTTCCAACATTTGGTCAACTTGAACCTCACTGCTTTTCTTGCCGTGTAGTTCTTTGATAGCCAAGGGCACAGACAAGGGCCAAGATATCGTAGCGATCGCCACAATTGCCCAGGAGAAAACATCGGAATTAGGAGTGGTTTCGTCACGCAAAAAGGCAGAGAGCCAAACACAACTAGAGACCATTGCACCGAGGCAGTAGAAGCTGAATAGCATGAGTATCTCCTCCAAATGTAAACAAATGATACATCTTAATCTGACCTAATTATCTCGGATAGCCCCAGTGATGTTCAACAGTTAAACTAACTAGAGTCGAGGTTTTTAAGGTATGCTGTTCCCAGCAGAAATACGGAGATAGATGCGAGTTTACACTGATATCTGATGAGCCTTAGTATTTCAAAAGACCTAGTGATTCGAAGATTAACGTAGTGTACGGCGATGGTGGAGCTTGATGCCGACTGCCCCCAATCCAACGGTGAGCAATCCCAGCAGGCTCGCAGGCTCAGGAACATTGGCGGATGGATCATCTGTCTCCTGAAGTTCGTGCCATCCTAGACTTGCGATCGCGCCACTCCCCTCATACTTAACCATCAGTTTCGTGATGGCGATGTCGTTGTCCTGCAAGGCACCCAAATCAAAATCCCAAATCGAGTTATCTCCCTTGGGATTCACCCCTGCAAAAATGGAGGTTCCTCCCAAGTCTTGGGCGGTTTTGGAAAATAAGGACGTGTTGCCAGAAAATGCCTCAAACGACACGCCACTCAGAGTCGGATTATCATCAATATCAACCAAGCGAATGGTTCCCAGACCTACAC
>JBFRWC010000096.1:0-12865 GCA_051439365.1 Leptolyngbyaceae cyanobacterium | reverse complement strand
ATTCGTTGGCCCATTAGATTGGGGGCGATCGCTCTCTGCCGGTAATTCAGTTTGGGCACCGGGCTGTTCTGATAGACTGTGAGGCTCTCCTTGGCCTGATGAGGGGGCTGATCCAGACGGAGCATCTCCCATGGCCTGACCAATGGCGATCGCTAACGCACTGGGGGGACGCTGATCCTCGGTTTGTAGAAACGAAGGTAAATCAGGTGGCTGCTCCGCAGACGTGGGGGGCGGTGGGGGTGGCGGGGGTAAGGGAGAATCCGTCGAAGCCTCAGGCATGGTCGTGTTGGCCAAGGGTGATAATTTGGGCGGGAGCGGGTTGTAGGTCTGGGGCGACCGCCCTTGTTGTGTCGCCTCAATGGTGAGGGCAAGGGTCGGATCCGGTAACTGCAATTGGGCATCGGTGAGTTCTAGATCCGGAGTTGATGACAGGGGGACTTTATCCCGGTTGGGTTGAGATGGGGCCACTCGATTGAGATGATCCAGCAATGTCCCCAAGGCGACTGTGACGGTAAAAGGCTGTCTCGCTAATATTTGGCCAGAGGTTGATGGGGAACCTGGCGGAGAGGCAGACAGCGGGGATGCGTCCGGCGCTGCCGCTACCGAGTTAGGGAATGCCGTCAATGTCAAGTCCCCCATCAACAAGTGGGTGTCAAGCTGACTAGGAATGGGAAGGGAGAGGCGAAAAGGCGATGATAACCGAGGCAAGGTAGACTGCTCGCTGAGGAGGCGATCGCCTGTTTGGGGGTGAATGAGCTGAGCTTGCAACTTGAATGTGAACCCATCCCAAGTATTGTTGCCATGTTTGCCCAAATCAACCACCTGTCCGGTCAAAATTAACGGTGCATTGGTAGACACCACATAGGCAATTTGATCGAGAACGAGCGCTAATCCAGGAACCTCAACTGGAGCGGGGATGGTATCCGATCTGCGATCAGGATTGCCATCGGGTGTGAGCATGGACCTTGGTGAGGGGGCAGCGGGGGCACTTGGTTGTTGTGGCCTGGGCAACGAACTGGGCGACGAACTGGGCTGGAGATTTGCTTTCATGGTGGCAATAATTTGGTCAGCCATTTGATCTGCTGCCGCCAAAATCTCCTCCATCCCGTTTTCGAGCAGTGGATCGGGATCGCCCTGGGAGGCTGTAGGAGGGGCAGTCGGAGGGGCAGTCGGAGCCGAGGCATTAGATTGCCTTGACTCTTGTCGCGACTCATCCACCCCCGGCGAACCCGCCACTGCGATGGGTGCGTGGGTCAATTCGGGAGGCTCTGACTCAACGTCAGCCTCCATATCTTTGGCCAATACTTGAATTTGCAGCGTGTGGCACTCCTTAGATGGTGACGAGGATGGGGAGCGATCGCCATCACGAGAGGTTTCGCTAGATGATTGATCTGGGTCGGCCAGGGGAGACTGGCAACGGACATCCCACAGTCCAGGCTTCAGGTGCATAAATGGCAGCAGAGCCACCAATCCTTTTCGGTTAGTGCGAGCCTGACGCTTCTGGACTTTGCGGCGGGGAGGAAAAACATCCATATCCAGATAACTCACTTGGATCGCAACCGGACAATGGGTGCGATTAGTTCTCCCCATGATTCGATAACGCCCCTCCAGAATCTCAGATTCGGGCATATCCAGGGGCAGCCACACCGTATCCCCTTCTTTTTGAATTAAAAACGTCCAAGACTCCATTGCGCACCTCCAACCATGAGGACCATGTGCCCCTATTTAACCATCTCTTTTTAGGAAACGAACAGGTGTGCCAAAGAGTGACACGTTCTAATGTGTTGAATTGACAACATGGGTTGAAGCAGCAAGATGGATTGGATGAGCAAGATGGGTTGGATGAGCAGGATTGGATGAGCAGGATTGAATGAGCAAGATGGATTGGATGGGCAGATCAATAACCGTTCGTCTCATTCTGGATAATCAAGCCTGGATACCCAACCATTAATCGTTGACCACCAATTGTTGGTCATTGGATTTAGCAGTTGATAGCTATGTGACAATTGATTAGTGACTGATTCATTCATTTCAGGCCATTTTTGGAGGTTTGCCTCAACAGGACATAGACCTCCAAAAAAATGGCAATCCTCAATCGTTTTGCCACCGTAGCAATCTCTAGTTCAGAGTGTAGGTGTACTCTGATTTGATCAGGCGCAAGACCATTTCTGACTCATAGTTTTGCACCCCTTGAATCTGATTGAGTTTGGCAAAAAATTGAATCAACTCGTTGTGGAGGCCATAATTCACATCAGCAATGACGTTATAGCGTCCCGCTGTGGTCGCCACAAAGCGGACTTCTGGCATTTGGGCGAGGGTATCTGCAACCGAGTTGATATAGTCACTGGCAACGGCAACCCAAACCACAATCATATGAGGAATGCCCAATTTGTCCGGGTTGGGCCATGCTTGGATCGTGATCATGTCAGATTGCAAGAGTCGTTGGACCCGATAACGGGCGGTTGCTTCAGGAATACCAACTCGCTTGGCGATCTCAGTGAAAGCCATCCGACCATCGCCATGAAGTAGCGTAATAATCTGCTGATCAACAGCATCAAGGGACACTGAATCAGTTACTGGGTTCATTGTAGCCATACTCGTATTTCTGGTTCTCAATTTTCAAAAAAATCACATTCTGTGTTGTTACAGGAAGCACCCCAGAGGGGCGATCGCGAACGTGGGAGCTAATGGTGAAGGAGCGATCTTGGGTGAATCGACGAGGAGCGAACAAATTTGCCTCGGACTCATTCGTATTTCACGTGGGGGAGTTCCTACGAAAACAAGCTAACAATCTAGTTTATGCCCTATTCTATCGATATACGTTCCAGTTAAACGTTTTTTTCTACTAATTCGGTCGATTGTTCCATAACTTAACTAACGATAGACTGACATTCGCATAGTATCTCGTGCCGAAAAAATAGTACCACTGAAGGGGCGATCGCTGAACCCACTGATTCTCTAAGCTAGCTTTATGGCTAATTGGTTATATTGAACCCTGTTGCCGTCAATCGAATCATCCCGATCACCTTTGGAGAAAGCCCCATCCTACAATATCAGAAGGCATGGATAGAATCTTAGATTGCCGTTGGGTCAACAATCCTTTTCCTCACTAAAGTTAAGACGAAAGGACATGGCGTCACATTTTTACAGCAGAGTTGTGGGGTCATTTTTCTCGCTGTTCCGCAACTAACCTGACAACCCCATTGGTTCTTCCTAACGATTAGAAAGACCTCAATCTATATAAAAAAGCTATTTATCATCTTAATCTAGTTTGTAATATTAATGATACTCTGCAAAGAATTCAAGCGTTATGACAGCGAGTTGGCAGATACGAATGGGGTTTCCAGCGGATAAGTAACGCTTTGTAATAGAGACATGGGACCGTGATGTTTGAGAATATCTAGTTGGGCAGCATTTTTGACAAAGAGTGAGCCTGCAAATCCCAGGGAGTTGATCGAAATCGTGTAGGCTCTTTCCTGGTGTCGGGGGACTAGGAGCATCCAGCGACGAGTCAGCAGGAGATTATACGCATGGGTGTGGCGATCGCTCTCGTCTTGGCGATGAATCCCCGCATGGTTGAGTAAGTCCCAGTAATGCGCTAGCAGCAGGGTAGCCGTCTCTTGGGGGGGCATATGGGGCATTAGATTGAGCATTTTCAGCCCGTGGTAAAAAGGTAAATGTCCCCTTTCTGTGGCTGAGGTAAGGGTTGATCGGGTCAATAGGGTTTCAACCGGAATCGACTGTTCTCCGGGCACCAAGGGCAGAGGCACCAGTTGCAGATGTTTGTGGTGCTGGCTAGCTCCCGCCACGGCACCACCGTTGTAAAATGCCAGCCCATCAATTTGTCGTAGCCCTTGCCAGAGGGCCAGAAAGTCAGCGTGATTCAACCAGGTATCCTGATGGTCAAACTCACGGGTGACGATCAAGATATGATGGGCAACCACATTAAATTTATTGAGTAAGCACAAATGGGTTGGCGATAAATGAGTTACAAATAAATCTTCTTCGTAGGGAAGAAAGGGGTTGAACTCTTTGCCCTCTGATTTGAGGGTTTGTTGTTGCTTTCTCGCCTGCTCTTTGCGGTTAAGGTTGGCTAAAATTCGGACTAAAAACCTAACCCCATCCTGTTCCACAAATTCATAGTGGGTGGGAATGGGCTGGAGCGCGCCACATTCAAGGGCATGGAGCGATCGCTGCCGAACTTGTAACCACAACTGATCTGTCTCAATCGCACCTTCTTCATGGTGGACAGGTTGTTGATGATGGTCAGGCTGTTGGTTCTCAAACAATGGCTCGTTAAACTTCATTTTAGGATGGTAATTTGATGGTGACGATATCCCCTGGTGACACAATCGAACTAGACCTATCCTGTATTCAGCCTAGCTCAAAAACATGATTGTTCCTTATTCATGTCATTGCGAGTGAGTGCGCCAGTATTTGCGCTAATGTTGATTAGGCTCAGTAGTTAATTATACTTTATAATCTACGCACCAATCATAGGCCACCATGAAATTAGATACATAACGATACGAATGATGCTTAGAAATGAAGATTTAAAGTGTAAACGTTTTCTGTGAGGGGCGTGGTTCCCACAAAAACCTCAGATTTTATTGAATCCTTGATCCTTAGTCATGAGATAGGAAGATGCGATGGATAAACGGGATGTGGATCAACAGATGATGCAGCGGTGTCTAACCTTGGCTCAAACGGCCCTGGGACGAACGGCTCCCAATCCGTTAGTGGGAGCGGTGGTGGTGCAAGCAGGGCAGGTGGTGGGGGAAGGCTTTCATCCGGCGGCGGGACAGTCCCATGCGGAGGTGTTTGCTCTGCGAGCAGCAGGCGATCGCGCTCAAAACGCCACAGTCTACGTTAACTTGGAGCCTTGCAACCATCATGGCCGGACCCCCCCCTGTACCGAAGCGCTGATCCATGCTGGGGTGGCCAAAGTGGTAGTGGGGATGGTGGACCCCAATCCTTTGGTCGCTGGGGGCGGGATTGCCCGCTTGCGACAGGCCGGCATTGAGGTGAAGGTGGGAGTGGAAGCAGCGGCCTGTCAACGGTTGAATGAGGCGTTTGCCCACCGCATTCACCACCACCAGCCCTTTGGGATCTTCAAATATGCCATGACCTTGGATGGAAAAATTGCGGCCACTGGGGGACACAGTGCTTGGGTGACGGGGCCAGAGGCTCGGCGGCGGGTGCATCAGCTTCGGGCCGCTTGCGATGCGGTGGTAGTCGGGGGCAACACGGTACGAACGGATAATCCTTTGCTCACCAGCCATGGAGTTCATGACCACAATCCCTTACGGGTGGTGATGAGCCGAAATCTCGATCTGCCCGAAGAGGCCCAATTATGGCAAACCGATGAGGTGCCCACCGTTGTGTTTACTCAACAGAATGCCCCTCAAGAAAGAGGGCGATCGCTCCAGTCCAAAGGAGTTGAAGTCGTTCCGTTAGACCCGCTCACTCCAGCCACGGTGATGGCAAACCTTTATGAGCGTGGATTTCTCTCAGTGTTATGGGAATGTGGGGGCAGTCTGGGGGCGGCAGCGATCGCCGATGGCTCGATCCAAAAAATTCATGCCTTTATTGCGCCTAAGATCATCGGTGGGCAGCAGGCTCCTAGCCCTGTAGGAGAGTTGGGGTTGGTGCGAATGGATGGAGCGATCGCCCTCGAACGCCTAACCATCGAATCCATTGGTCCTGACTTTTTGTTGTCAGGCTATCTGGCACGACCCTACAAGAATACCTAAGGGATCTGGGTGAAAATAAACTACCCGATGGGTTACGGCTAACGCCTAACCCATCCTACGCAAATTGGGTATGTGATTTAATTGCATATCCCTAGCCCGGTAGGGTGCGTGGCAACGCACCGCCTCAACTTTAGTAATGCATTAGTTTCACACACCCTATCACTAGAATCAACGCTCACGGGAGGTTCACGTCCTTCTCCCAGGAAAAACGTACCACATCGTAATGTGAGGGATGCCCGCCTCGTCGAACACTTCACCTTGGGGTTGAAACCCTAGGTGTTCGTAAAATAGTTGGACGGAGAGCTGAGCGTTCAGTTTGATGGCGGTGATCTGTTGCTGGGTGAGATAGGCGATCGCCCCCTCCATCAACTGCTGGCCGATTTTTTGCCCCCGATATTCAGGCAGGACCGCCACCCGTTCAATTTTGGCGACGACTTCGGAATTTTGGAGGCTAACGTCGGCTGGAATGGGGATCGATGCGCCAGACAAGTAGCGGATACGAGTCGTGCCCACAGCGCGATCGCCCTGATAAGCCAGCAAATGAATGGCGGCTTCATCGTTCCCGTCAAATTCCAGTTCTGCGGACACGCCCTGTTCTTCCTGGAACACCTGTCGTCGAATCGCCTGAATCGGGGCGATCGCCTCCGCATAGTTAACACAACGAATCGTCAACACAGTAGACATAAAGTTTTATGAGGTCCAGGCTTAGCAATAGGGAGTCACATCTTCGCCGCAGTCATCAGCAAGATAGGACAGAGCGCGAAACCGCAAACCCACTAGCTGCTCATACAAGGGATTCAGCTTACACATTGGGGGAATGTGAACGACCTTGTGACCAAATAGTTTGATATCCCGCTCAAACGGGCATTGAGGCGGGATCATTTTACACAGAAAACGGGCCACGCTGGGGTCATGGACTTGCATATGGTCTAACCAGTCTTTGACGGGCCGCAGCGGTGCCACTCCATCGCTCTGTTCATTAGGGGGTTGGAGTGAGGACGCAACACCTGTTGTCAGAGAGGCGGCCCCCGTGTCTGGGGTGCCTTCGGGAGACAACATCGTAGACCGGAGCGAGTCCAGCACAATTGGGTCACAGCCCAGCACCTTACAAAACTGCTGGAGAAGCGCGTCTTCGGAGGCTGAGTAGACCCCATCGGCGATCGCCACCATCACCGCCGTCCGCATAAAATTTTCGGCGGCATCAGAATCATGGCCCAATCCATCGGCTAAGGCTTGAGGCGTAATCGGTTCTAGAGATTCCAGCGGTGTTCCTGGGGCTAATTGCACCTGGGTGAGGCTCGCGATCATTTCCTGCTCTTCTGGGTCAAAATGGCCATCGGCCCAAGCAATGGTGGACAGACCCCGTAGCCACACTGCAATTTGTTCAGGACGATAGGGAGATTGGACAGTAGAAACCATAAGGTGAAAGGCGATATACTCAACTGGGCTTAGCTTTCTCTACTATAGTAACGGTTTATCTCTCTTATAGTAACGGTTTATCTCTTTCCCAAACCGAAATTATAAGGAAGTCGCCAATGAAGTAGCCTCTCGCCCCACCCATGCGCTGGATACAAGGAACCGAGATGTCTGAACCTGTCCCTCTCCACGATCCCTCCAATAGCCATGATGATGGCCTTGAACCCGATTCGGCTGAACGGGGCGATCGCTCCCTTGCCAACCCTCCCGATCCCGTCCCCGACGGACAAGCCACGGTGAATCCTGATACGGTGAACCCTGACACGGTGAACCCTGATACGGTGAATCCTGATATGGACAAGGCTAACCAGGATGTGAGCTGGGACGAGGTGGAAGCGGTTTTTGCTGAACCGCCAGAAAAATCTGACGTAAATGATGCAGATCAACCCATCGGAACTGCCTTGAACCCAGCAAACTATGTTGCACCTACTCCTATTGCCGATCCTCCTCTCGCCCTAGTAGAAACTGCGTTTTTAGCGAGTACGGCCAGTCTCCTCTGGCTAGTCAGCTACTACCTCAGTATTGGGCCTTGGATGCGAATATTGTTTCCGATCCCCATTGCCTTGGTCTATTTGCGCTGGGGTGGGCGATCGGGTTGGATGGCGGCGATCGTGTCTGGCTTACTATTGTCGGTGTTAATGGGACCATATCTTAGTATTTTGTTTTTGATTCCCTATGGGATTCTAGGTGTCCAGCTTGGTTTTTTGTGGCGGCGGCAAGTAGGCTGGGGCATGAGCATCACGATTGGCACCATCGTGGCCACGCTGAGTTTATTTTTCCGCCTGTGGCTCCTGTCCACATTTTTGGGGGAAGATTTATGGATTTATCTTACAGGCCGCATTACAGACTTACTGGAGTGGGTTGCCTCCGTGCTGGTGAATTGGGGCATCCTCGGCGTTGGCATGCTGGGTCAGCCCGATATCCATTTGGTCCAGCTAGCCACTGTGGGCATGATTCTATTTAGCGATTTCGTTTACTTGTTTACAATTCATCTCACGGCTTGGTTACTGATGGAGCGATTGGGCGTGCCCATTTCCCGACCGCCTCAGTGGGTACAAGTGATTTTGGATGAGGCATAGCGCGATCGTGCCTGAGCCTGACCATCGTGCCGATTTTTCCCCGATGATTCGGGCTTACGGGGCCACATCGGAGGGGCTAGCTGTTGGGTTGCAGTGGCTCCAGCATTTTCGGCACCAGCAACCCTATTTTGCTTGTGTTTTGGGTTTTACCGATACGGCGCTAATTCCCGGCATTTCGGCAGCAGGGGCGACCCCGATCGATCGCCAAACCACCGCTCTCGCCGATGCGGAATTTCTGGTGAATGGTTCTCGCCCTGAGCCGACTCACCCGCTGCCGCCTCTGACCGTGGGCATTTCCCCTACCTTCATTTCCCGTGCCGTGCTCCAAGCTCAGGCAATTCCGCGACAAGTGTTTAATGCCGGATTACCACAAGCCCCGACGGTGCCCCATGTGGATTTGGGGGGCCAAACGGCTCGTTGCGTCAGTACTGGGCGATCGCTCAAGCCTGCAACCGTCCAACGTTTGTTTCAAGCTGGCTTGGAGTGGGGCGATCGCCTAGCTGCATCTCTTGGTCAACGTTACTTAATCCTTGGCGAATGTGTCGTCGGCGGCACCACCACTGCCCTCGCTGTGCTCACTGGCCTAGGTTGGGAGGCTAACGGCAAAGTTAACAGCAGCCACGCCACCTGCAACCACGATCAAACATGGCAAATCGTCACCACCGGACTCTCCCACCTCCATCCCACCGCCTCACCCCCCACTCCCCCACTCCCCACTTCCCCCCTCCCCCACTCCCCACTCCCCATCCTCCACCCTCCCCAAGAAATCGTCGCAGCCGTCGGGGATCCGATGCAGCCCGTGGTGGCCGGAATGGCGATCGCGGCTAGCCGTTCTTGTGGCGTGTTACTGGCCGGGGGCACCCAAATGTTGGCTGTCCATGCTCTGAGCCAAGCTTGGGCTAAATGGGATCAGCTTTCCTGGAATCCCCATAACATCGTCGTCGGCACCACTCGCTGGGTCGCCGATGATCCCACGGGAGATACGGTGGGACTCGCCTATGATCTAGGCGTACCGTTGATTGCTAGCCAGCTTAGTTTTCAATCATCCCGTTATCCTCAGTTACGGATCTATGAAGATGGGTTCGTCAAAGAAGGAGTGGGGGCGGGAGGTTGTGCGATCGCCGCCAACCTCTACCAGGACTGGAATCAAGCCCAACTGCTAGAGGCGATCGAGTCTCTGGTTGAGCGTTACCAACGAACATTGCCAACATAACAATGGCAAAACTTGGCTTGAGTTTGTTCCATCATCAATGACCGACAGAAAAGAGATTAGATCTTTGCCTTGCCAGCATGATCTACACTTGACTGGTTGAAATCGGCAAGGGCATACCCAAAACCCATCTTGCATGGAGCGATAGCAAAAGGGCCATGTCATATCTAGCCTTGATGGTTGTCCGAGCATTGTGACGCAGTTCTTGGAAGCGATCTGGATGGGACAGCACCTCGTCGATCCGATCGGCCAGTTCACTGGGGGAGAAAAAATCAACCAGCAGGCCATTAACCCCATCACGGATCACCTCTTGTACGGGAGGGGTTTTGGAGCCAATCACCAGGCAACCTGTGGACATGGATTCCAGCATGGACCAGGATAGGACAAAAGGTCGAGTCAGATAGACATGCACGGAAGAGGCTTGTAAAACTGTGCGATATAACTGGTAGGGCAAGCGTCCGGTGAAGTGAAGCCGGGAGCGATCGAACTCAAAGCGTTCCAGCATCTCCTGTTTATAGGTTTTGCCATTGGGCAGTGCTTTGCCATAGGCGACCCGATTTTCACCCACCACGACAATGTGGCACTTGGGACGACGTTGCTGAATTAGCGCTGCTGCTTCCATAAACTGGGGGAAGCCGCGATAGGGTTCCATCCCACGGGTGGCATAGGTGACAATCTCATCAACGGCAGATAAATCCAGGGGCAGGTCGGGTAAATCGGGATGGTTCGGATGGTTTTGCCTGAATGCTTCTAGGTTGGGAGGGGGCGGCAGCGTTAACTGGGTCTTGGGGTTAGGGGCGAAGAAAGTCGTGTCTACGCCGTCGTGGCAGACCATCAACTTCCGTTGAAATTCAGTGGGAAACTGATGTCGCTGCCAATAGGTTGGGGTGCAGCCCTCATCACAGCTATACAAGTCGAGCAGAATGGGGGCATTTTTTACTCTGATTTTAGCTTCACCATCAGCATCCATTGGATCAGAGGGGTCAAAATCGGCATCAGAGCCGTGGGCATGGTAAAACCATTCAAAATAGCAAAGGTATCTGGCCTTGGGAAAAATATCTTTGATGAATAACCCTGGTCCCCACCCGGAGTGAGCATACACCACATCGGGATAGAAGCCTTCTGCTTTCGCTGTTTGGGCCAGTCGGTAAATGGCCTGCCCTTCCAGCACGGCGCTTTCCAAAGGGCGGACATAGTGGTGAGTGTGGGGGCGGGGAGGCCGAGACACTTGATAGACGAGCTTTTTCACTCCGTCTAGATGACCATCAGTCCGTGCGGTCCAAAACATCACTTGGTTGGCGGGGTTCTTGGCTAAAGCGGTGGCCAAATGCCGAAACTGAGCGGGAAAACTCTGGTGGAGAAATAAAATGTTCATGGGAAACGGGTCTTTGGGGGTAGGGCATCCAGACTCAGGGGAGGCGAGTGGACTTTGATACTTCAATCATACCCTGATCGTCCCCGTTAGCGTTGTCCTTCATTCCTTGTTGCTTCGAGGCGCGATCGCCCAACTGAGGACACGACGATAGCTTACATTATGGCTCGATGGAGGGGGAAATTTCTACCTGGCAATCGCTGTAGACCCCCGGCTTCTTCCAGAAGTCGGGGGTCGGGTCTCCCTTAGGAGAAGGCGCTGGCATCGGTGTTGGTGAAGAGGGCGATCGCCTTCTCTCCCAATAACACCTCGGTATCCTCTCCGTTTTGGATAAACTCAAGCGGACCCGCATTGCCGACCCCCCGAATCTTGAAGCTGTCTTCCTCTGCATCAAAGGTTTTCACCACGGTGTAGCCACTGGCAGAGAAGAGATAGCGATCGCGCCCTGCCCCACCAATGAGAACGTTATTGCCATCTCCAGCCACGAGGCGATCGTTGCCTGCCCCTCCCCGCAGTAAGTCATCCCCATCGCCACCGAATAACTGATCGTTATCGTTACCGCCCATGAGGCGATCGTTTCCGTTCCCACCTAGTAAGGTATCCCGATCCTCTCCGCCCTTGAGGACATCATGACCGGAACCGCCCAGTAGCTCATCATCCCCTTTGTTGCCCATGAGGCGGTCATGACCGTTGTCGCCCCGGAGGATGCCGTTGCCAGCCCAGTCGATTAGGACATCGTTGCCTTTGCGACCTATGATTAGGTCGTGGCCGTTTTCGCCCTCTAGCCGATCCCGCTTCTGGGTGCCCTTCAACACCAGGTCGTTGTGGGCATTGCCGAAGGGAGCCGCTACCTGCAACCCAGAATTGACAGACAGTTCATTCAGACCACGGCGCAACACATCTGAGCCAAAATTGCGCTCGTAGATTTCGCCATAGTTGCCCACAGCCTTAATCATGTTGATGACAAAATCATCAGGAATACCTAAGGGTTTGCCTACGGCTCCCTCAATACCGAGGAACTGGCGGATGGCCAAGTTGGAATTATTGTGATGGTTGTCGTCGGTGTTGGCTGCAAGCAGAGCATCAATGTTCTCGGAGGTGATGCCGTATTCTTCCGCTTGCACCAGAGCATGAGTCACCCAGCGCACCACATCGGCCCATTCTGACTGATTCTCATCCACAATCATGGACAGAGGTTCTTTGGAAAGAACATCATCCAGGACACGATGCTCGTCAGGGTTAGACAAAGTGGAAATCCGGGCGCTGAGAATGGCGATATCGGTAGACACCGCATCAATAGTGCCTTGATCATAAGCGGTAAATAGCTGTTCAGAGGAGTCAAACGGTACAAGGGTAAAGTTGCCGCCAAATTCATCCATCGCGTCTTGGAGGTTTTGCAGTCCAGTGGTAGTGGAGGTGACACCAATGCGACGGCCAATCAGGTCAGGGAACATATTGATGCCGCTATCGTTACGGACCATCACCCCTTGTCCGGTGTAAAGGTAGGTGGGGGTAAAATCAATCCCGAGGGTGGCATCCCGTATGACGTTTTGGGTGATGCCCATTGCCGACATATCCACGACACCATTGGCGGTGTTAGCAAAGCCGTCTTTGAACGATTGGTTGTGAACTTCGAGCTTGCTAGCATCCCCAAAGAGGGCAGCGGCGATCGCCCGTCCCAAGTCAATATCGAATCCTACATAATTACCAGCAAAGTCTTGGGTTTTGAAGCCCGGGTAATCACCTTCAGAAAAACCCATCTTCAAGGTGCCGCGCTCTAGAATGTCGGCCAGCAAGTCACGATTGTCATTCTCTTCCAGCTCAACCTCAAAGGTGCTACCAGAGAAGGGCGGCGAATAGAGCAGACCACCATCGGTCCACAGCTCGTTACGATCGCGCTCCAATTCGGGAAAGTGGCGATCGTAAATCTCGTCGTAGTTGCCCACTTGGTCGATGACGTGGATGGCAAAGTCGT
>JBFRWC010000095.1:0-14178 GCA_051439365.1 Leptolyngbyaceae cyanobacterium | reverse complement strand
GATCCTAAATCAAAAGCTGATTGATATCTGAATCAAGATTTTCGAGTTGAGGCTTGCCCTAACGTGGTGGCGTGGTACCCAAAATCGGTTGAACCATAGTCTGCTCTGTGTCGTGGTAAGCGTGTAATTGTGTAGTGATGCGTGTAATACTGTTGCAATATTTCCCCAGCACCGAGAAGAGACCCTTAGGATAAAGAGAAGATCCGGCAAATATCTGTGATCTGTTATTCATTCATCACTCTCATCACTCTTTTGTCATGACCACAACCCGCCCTAGTCCCCCATCCCCTACCCCCCAATCAGGTATTAACGCAGGCAGTAGCACAGGCATTGGCGCAATTTACCAATCTTCCCTTGGCAAAAAAATTCTCACTGGGGTCACTGGATTAGGCTTAGTCCTTTTTATCGTGGCCCATGTGCTGGGAAACTTGCTGCTGTTTATTAGTCCCAATGTCTACAATCAGTACGGCCACAAGTTAGAAAGCCTAGGGCCGCTGTTGTGGGTGGTGGAAGGGGTGTTGCTGCTCGTGATATTGCTGCACGCCCACATCGGTAGCCAGATTTATCTAAATAGACGACGGGCGCGTCCGGTGGATTATGACACCTATCGATCGGCAGGTCAGCCCAGCCAACAGACCCTCAGTTCCAAAACTATGATTTGGACAGGGATTGTGCTGGCGGCGTTTATTGTCTGGCATGTGGTGAGCTTTAAGTTTGGACCGGACTACGTGGTGCTAGTCAACAATGGCATGACCCCAGTGCGAGATTTATATCAGTTGGTGGTTGAAGCCTTTCAAAATCCGGTGTATGTCCTCAGCTACACGGCTGCCTTAATCCTGCTGGGTTTGCATTTGCGTCACGGGATTTGGAGTGCCCTGCAATCCCTAGGAGTATTAGACCAAACCACCATTCCAGTGGTAACGCGGTTCAGCACAGCGATCGCCTTCCTGATCACCCTGGGTTTCTTGGCGATCCCGTGGACGATTTATACTGGACTATTGGACTAAGTCAGAGTAGGTTGGGTTGAGGGCACGTTGGAGCAAGCCCTGCCTTGGGCAATCACCCAATGTTTTCAGCGCTTTGGTTGGGTTTCCTTACGTCAATCCAACTTACACATTCAGTGCCAGTAGGGTGCTGTGAGCGCCAGCATAACGCACCGAGCATTCTAGTCAGGGCCAGCAAAGATTCAGTCAACGAAACGGGGCGATCGCCAATGCCAGAAGCCTTCAAACGCATTCTCACCGGGGCACTCTTTTTTGTCTTCACCCTGCTGGTGGCGGTGGTGGGCTACATGGGCTTTGGCTGGGAATTAATGGATGCAGTGTACATGGTGGTGATCACCATTTTTGGGGTGGGCTATGGGGAAGTACAGCCGTTGGAATCCCCAGCCCAGAAGATTTTCACCATTATTGTCATTTTCGCAGGCACAACATCAGCGGTTTACATTGTGGGAGGCTTTATTCAAATGGTGACGGAAGGAGAAATCAACAAAGCCTTGAATGCCAAACTCAAAGAGCGCAGCATTGCTAGTTTGGAACAGCATGTGATTGTCTGTGGGTTTAGCCCGATGGGCCAAATTCTCACCCAACAACTCCACGCGAATCAAGAACCGTTTGTGGTGATTGATCCCCAGGCAGAGCAAATTATCGAAACCTTTGATTACCTAGCGCGAGATGGCAATCCCACCGATGAAGTGTTGCTGGAAGACGTGGGGATTCACCGCGCCCGTGCCCTGGTGACCGTGATGCCCGACGATGCCATCAATGTATTTATCACCCTGACTGCACGGGAATTGAACCCCAATTTAGTGATTTTGGCGCGGGGCGAACGCCCTTCTACCGAAAAGAAATTGCGATTGGCCGGAGCCGATCACATCGTTTTGCCCGATACCATCAGCGGCCTCCGCATGGCCCACTTGCTCACTCGCCCCACCACCATCGACTTTTTGGGCAAACCAGAGGAGCGCAGCTATTTGAATGACCTGTTGGGCCAAATTGATGTGCAATTGGATGAGCTCGTGATCCCAGCCCAATCGGCGCTAGCGGGGAAAACAGTGCGGGAGTTGGAAGTACGGGGGAAAGGAGCCTTTATTGTGGTGGCGATTCGGTTGGCAACCGGACAGTTGATTGTACGACCCAGTCCCTCTCAGGTGTTAAATGTTCGAGATGGATTGGTGGTGTTGGGGCACCGGATTGACATTCCCAAATTCGCCAAACGCTATGGGTTGACCAACACTCCAGTGGTGGATCGGGGGTTGGCGACGACGCTTACACCGACGGGTGGCAGTGGCTTGGCGAATGGGTTGCTGCAACGGTCGCCAGAAACCAACCCAGAGAGCAATCTAGGGACCAATCTGCTACCGCCATCGTCTCGTTATCAGGGAGCAAAACGTTGATGTTGGATACCTTGTGGGTGCTGCTCTGCTCTGGCCTAGTGTTTTTGATGCAAGCGGGGTTTATGTGTCTGGAGTCGGGGCTGACCCGCTCCAAGAATAATATTAATGTGGCGGTCAAAAACTTTCTGGATTTTGGCATTTCCGTCGCACTATTTTGGCTGTTTGGCTATGGTCTCATGTTTGGAGCCTCCCAGGTGGGATGGCTAGGGTGGGGATCGTTTGTGCCCTCCCTTAGTACGGCGGATGGGGCGGTTTTCTTCTTGTTTCAGGCAATGTTTTGCGGCACCGCCACTACGATTATTTCGGGGGCGATCGCCGAACGCCTCAATTTCAACAGCTATCTGCTGATTGCGGCCCTGGTATCCGGGCTGATTTATCCTCTGTTTGGCCACTGGGCTTGGAATGGTCTGGTTGAGAGCAATAGCGGTGGGTGGCTCCAGTCCATTGGCTTTGTGGATTTTGCCGGATCGACGGTGGTCCATAGCACTGGAGCTTGGGTCAGTTTGGCCACCTTGTTCATCGTCGGTGCCCGTCAAGGCCGCTTTACCAAAACGGGCACAGCTAACAAAATCCAGGGGGCGAATATGCCCTTTTCCGTCTTGGGGATGCTCCTCCTATGGTTTGGCTGGATTGGGTTTAATGGCGGCAGCACCCTAGCCTTTAATGACCAAGTGCCCGGAATTGTGGTCAATACAATGCTGGCGGGGGTGATGGGGTTACTCACCGCTGCGGGGTTGAGTGCATGGCAGCATCAGCGGGTGGAGGTGGAGGTGATTATCAATGGGGCGATCGCGGGTCTGGTTGCTATCACTGCCTGTTGTCACGTCGTCACCACACCGTTGGCAGCGGTGGTCGGAGTCACGGGAGCGGCGGTGGCCACATTGGTGGATTACTGGATGGTGCGATCGCGCCTAGACGATGCGGTGGGAGCAGTGGCGGTTCATGGCGGCGCTGGCATTTGGGGGACGCTCTGTGTGGCGTTGTTTGGTCAAATGCCGCTGATTGACACCGGATTGCCCCGATTCAGTCAACTCTTTGTCCAATTCTTAGGCTGTGGCATCTGCTTTGCCTGGTCGTTTGGGGTTAGTTGGGTGGGATTGCGATTGTTGAATCAGGTGATGCCCCTGCGCGTCCCGGCCCAAGCGGAAGTCGTGGGGCTGAACATTTCCGAACACCATGCCAAAACCGACACCTACGACTTATTCCAGGTGATGGATCAGCAGGCCCAAACCCAGGATTTGAGCCTGCGGGTGCCCGTGGAGCCATTCACCGAAATTGGCCACATCGCCACCCGCTACAACCAAGTGATGGCCAATCTCGAACGACAACACCAGCAACAGGTGGAAGATTTGGGTCATATCTATCATCTGGTGGCGATCGCTTCCTCGGCATTGGAAACCCACACCTTCGCCTTCCAAGACCCGGAACTAGAAGAATTAAGCGAACGCCATGACGATTTGGGCAACCTAGCCCGTGTGTTTCAGCATCTATTAACCGCTGTCCATACCCACCAGCAAACCGTAGACATTCTCTGGCCCTTGGTCGCTCAAGCCGAACCCGCCCTGCAAATCCAAGTGATTGCCAACCTGATGCGCGATCGTGCTCCCACCGACGAGACTATTGATCTGGAGACCCTCGATGCAGATGCGATCGCCCAGCAAATAGTAGCCCAGCTCGATCCCAAGACAAGCATTGCCGATGTTGTTGCCCTCATTGATACCTCGATCGCCGCAGGACACCAGACCCGCGAGTCAACTCCAGGCTAGGCAGGAGGCTCCACTCCAATGGCACTGATTTTAAGGATGAGTCGCGGTCCAAAACCCCGGCTGCTTAAAGAAGCTGGAGTTCTAAAGCCAGCTTTCAAGTGCAATTCATTCGCGGGTGGGGTTAGCAGATCAGATTGAATCCAAATGATCCTAGCTCACCCCTTTCTTTGCCATTTGCTCAACCTGTTGAGCAGTCGCCGCCTTGCGTTCACTGTAACGATCGGTCAAGTAATCTACCTGATCCCGTAGCAGTAACGTAAACCGATACAATTCTTCCATCACATCAACCACGCGATCGCGATAGGGCGAGTCCTTCATCGTGCCATCTTCATTAAACTCTTGATAGGCTTTGGCCACAGAGGACTGATTGGGAATGGTGAACATCCGCATCCACCGCCCCAAAATTCGCATGGTATTCACCGCATTAAAGGACTGAGATCCTCCAGACACCTGCATCACCGCCAAAGTTCGCCCTTGAGTGGGACGAATGGCACCGATACTGAGGGGAATCCAGTCAATCTGCGTTTTCATTAAGCCAGAAATATTGCCGTGGAGTTCCGGGCTAGACCACACCTGCCCCTCAGACCACAGGGACAAATTCCGCAACTCCTGTACTTTTGGGTGAGTCTCTGGTTCTTCGCCAAATAACGGCAACCCACGGGGATCAAAAAACTTCACCTCAGCACCAAACCCTTCAATGATCCGAGCAGCTTCTTCCGCCAAGAGGCGACTATAGGATCGCTCTCGCAGCGATCCATACAGGAAAAGGATACGGGGTTTGTGTTCAGAACTCATGAATAGCTAGGGGTGAATGACGAATCAACAACATGATGAATCAACAAAGGATGGAGGGCAATAGCCGTGATACTAGTAGGGGCGATCGCCCAGCCCCCCGGTTTCTTGAAGAAACCGGGGGGCTCATCCTGTCATAAACCTAGCATTGATTGCCTCAGTTTCTGATCCTGAGACAGGGATTAGGGGACGGGTAGCGGTGCCAACACAACGTCTAGTTGCAACGTGGCTTGATTTCGCTCAACGGTGAGGGGGACCGCACTGCCCACCGACTGTAATGCCAGCCACTGCTGAACGGATTCAATGGTTTCGACCGTTTCATCCCCCACTTGGATGATCACATCCCCCGCTTTGAGACCAGCCCGTTCAGCGGGAGAACCGGGGACCACTTGCACGATAAATAAGCCGCGATCGCTTCTAACCCTCAAGTTACTACTGGGATCACGGTTGAGTTGATCCCTAAAATCGGGGGTCAACTGGGTCATTTGAATGCCAATATAAGGATGTTCGGCCACCCCAGTAGCCATCAGTTGGTCGGCAATGCTCTTGGCTAAATTAATGGGAATCGCAAACCCAATGCTTTGGGCATCTTGAATAATGGCCGTGTTCACCCCAATTACTTCGCCATTGGCATTTAAGAGCGGCCCCCCAGAGTTACCGGGGTTAATGGCCGTATCAGTTTGGACAAAGTTGACCCGCTTTTCCGGAATGCCCACTTCACGGCTAGTGCGTCCCGTAGCGCTGACAATCCCCACTGTCACAGTGTTGTCAAGCCCAAGGGGATTACCGATGGCGATCGCCCATTGCCCCGGTTCCAGACTATCAGAATCTCCCAGTTTGACGGTGGGCAAATCCTCCGCCACAATCTTGATCACAGCAATATCCGTAACGGGATCGGTCCCCAGCACCTCCCCCTCAAAGGTGCGACTATCAGTCAACGTCACCGTTACCTGCTCCGCTCCATCCACCACATGGGCATTGGTGAGAATATGACCCTCCTCATCCAAGATAAACCCGGACCCGACCCCTTCTCGAATCTGGGTTGAGGGAGGAATCGGAACCGAATGACCAAAATACTGGCGGAGGGCCGGATCATCAAAGCGCCGAGTTCCCCGAAAACCAGGTGAAGCCACCATCCGAGACGCATCGATCCGGACCACTGCCCCCCCGGTCAATTTCACCACGTCACTGACAAAATTGGTGGGATTAGGAGACGGGACTGCAGGCACCACTGGATCAACCTGGGTTGATCGGTCCAGTTCAGGGGGGGTAGCATGGGGGAGTTGAGTTGGAGCAGGGGGTTGGGCGATCGCCAACTCATTCCACGGCAGCGGATTAGCGGCGAGATAATGACCGCTGGACACTAAGCCAGCCCCCAGCAACATACAGATGAGGGGCATACTGCGCCGCCAAATACTGGATAGATCGGGGTGGGATGGCAAAAGGGGGTGGGTTGTTTGTTGTTCCATAGTGTTGTCTGTGTTCGCTCAAATGAGGTCTCGAATGAGGTTGGAAGCGGGTGCCAAGGGTCAACGTCTGACGTTCACGGGCGATCATCGATCGCTTTTCGCCGAAGATTCACACATAACCCGTGAGGAATCGTGAGTGATCGTGGATGTCAATAGCACCCCATTATGGCCTTAGCATAGTCACTCAAGGTTTCAACCATGTGACAGAAGAGTGACGCGAACATGGCATTTAAAAACTATCTCAAAAAGTTGGACGAATGCCTGGAGTTTGTTATACTTAGAAACCGTAACGCTGGTGTAGCTCAGTTGGTAGAGCAGCTGATTTGTAATCAGCCGGCCGCAAGTTCGAGTCTTGTCACCAGCTTATTTAGTTGAACCTTTCACCCAATATGGCGCAGCGCTCATAAAGACTGCGCTACGGTTGAGGTTAGCGATCGCCATACCTAATTGCGTCTCTCTCGCAATCGCTCGACCTCGAAATTGACCTCGCCCTAGGATAAACTCGTCGCTAGTAAGTCCTGACGAGCGGCTTGAGTAAGGTGATTGAGGGCATCCCGCTCCGGCCAAGGTCCATCATCTGCCATCATGAGCCAAAGCAAATATTCAATATTGCCCGCTGGCCCCACGAGGGGCGACCAAGTCAGCTCCCGATACTGCCAGCCGATCTCTTGAGCTGTCCTGAGAACTGTGGCGATCGCTTCAGCTTGATCCCGACTGTCTCGCACCACCCCTTTCTTGCCCACCTTGTCTCGCCCCACTTCAAACTGGGGTTTCACCAATAGCACCACTTCACGAGGCGGACAGAGGAGTGACCACATCGCAGGTAACACCTTAGTCAAGGAAATAAATGATACATCCATCACTCCCAAGTCGGCATCGGGTACCCCGTTTACATACAAATCTGCTGGCGACAAATGGCGCAAATTGGTCCGTTCCTTCAGAACCACACGGGGATCTTGGCGCAATTTCCAGGCCACCTGACCATAGCCCACATCTACGCCGTACACTTTTTTCGCTCCAGCCTGGAGCAGGCAATCAGTAAAGCCTCCGGTAGAAATACCCCCATCCAAGCAAATTCGGTTTGTTGGGGCGATCGCAAACTCTTTCAGCGCCTTCCCCAGCTTTTCGCCGCCACGGGAGACAAAAGGCGATCGCTCTTTCACGTAGATTTGGGCCGCTGGGTCAATCGGCGTACCCGGTTTATCAATGCGCTGTTGATTGACAAAAACCTCCCCCGCCCGGATCAATCGCTGAGCTTGCTGCCGGGAATCACAGATTTTTTGCTCAACGAGCAGAGCATCAAGACGCTGTTTAGCCAAAGGATTTGTAGGAGGGGTTTTGCCGAAGGAGCTTTGCCATTGTACCGTGTTCTCCCACCACAACCGCCTAGTGGGTACAGGGCGGACACGGGGGCACCGCCCCAACCGATCGATCCGGCAGAAGGAGGAGAGATCCCCGCAGTAGGGGCATCCCCCCGTGGTTGCCCTTGCTGTGGCTGGCCAGCGATCGCCCATATAAGCAACTCTCTAGGATTTAACCTAAGTCAATACTGCCATAGTGGAAGGCTTCACCAAAGGCACTACTATCAAGCGATCGCGTTGTCTCAAAGACCGGAATGCTGAGATTGGCACTCCCCAGCTTGATTTTGGTAGAGAGGGCGCTGAACTTGAGCTTTTCCTTGAAGAAACCTAAATCAACTTTGGCCTTCCCTTCCAGTAAACCCAGATCCAAGGTAATGTCGCCCAACACTAACTCATACTTCGATTTGAACTCGGCCCCTTCCAACTCATAACCGATGCGATAGTCAAACTGACCGTCATTATTGACATCATCGATGGTTACGCCACTAAATCCACCTGTCAACGGATCATAGCTGCCGTTGGATAGCTTCCAACGGTTGTTACCATTTTCGACGTAAAGCGTAGGTGTAACCTTATCAAAGGTTAGATCATGCTTGGCTCGAACGTTGACTTCACCCCCTAGGCCTAAATCGAGCACATTCCACTCTATATCCACAGGTCCAGCACTCTTCTCTTCCTGCCAATATTTGCCGATTTTTTGCATGGTTGGCTCTGGGCTAGATTCCAGCAATCCCGCAATAATATCGTCTAGCAGTAGGGTAGTGTTTAGCACCGTCGATGTTTTTGTTCCCTTGAGAGATGTGCCATCGGTGTATTGACCCGCGACATCTAAGTTAGGGGACTTGAAATCAAAGCTGGCGACATCGTACGATCCTTCTTTTTGATACTCATCATACTTGGCACTTTTTTCTGGGGGAGTTTCTAACTTCTTTTGGCTGGTCTCAGGTTTAGCGGTCTCGTAGGTGTTTTGATTGGTGTAGCTAAAGTTAGCGTCACGGGAATCCCAGGACTGATCCAGGGAGTAGTTAACATTGGTGCCTAACTGGTCGGCTAGATCAAACTTAAATTTGCCCACACCATAGTCTATTTCGATGCCGCCACCCAGGTAGAATTCAAAGTCAAAATCCACATCCGCTTCGATAAAGGGAGTGGTGGTGGTGAAGCTGGCATCTGGTGCTAGCTGAGTCGTGGTTTCCAGGGAAATAGATTCGCCTACAGACACCTTTTCTGGGGCCTCTATCAGTAGGTTAAAGGGCAAAGATGCCGAAACCTTGCCAGGGGTAAACTCAAACCCGGCCTCTAGACCTAAGGCAAACTTTGCGCCTCCGAACACCCTGACCGAGAAGTTTTTGTTGCCAAATCTGGTGGATTTGGTCAGGTCCTTTTTAAAGCCGCCAAGGTTAATGCCTTTGGAGAAGGTCCCAGACCCTTCCGTAATGTTTTTCTCATTGAAACCAAACACGATGCTGCCAGAAGATGGAGGATTGGCAAAGTAGGAAATATCGCCATCGCCCTCACCGGACCCAACGGCCATATCTAGATAGCCATCCCCATTTAGATCGCCAATGGCTGGGGTCGCGCCTTTGCCCACATCTACAAACTTGAACAGATTATCGCCGCTTTTCTGTTGAGCAAAGTTGCTGACATTGTTGCTGCCATCGCCCGTATAGTAACGCAACGTTCCATCTTTCGTCCCCATAACGATATCCAGGGTACCGTCATAGTTGATATCCACTAGGGTGGGAGACGGCTCCCGTTCTCCATCGCTTGTTCCTATCCGTCGGGACGACACTAGATTGAAGTCATGGGTCGGCCTTGTGTACCAGCCTAAGCCTCTACCCAGTTGAGTGTTGGGGCGATCGTAAACATAGAGGGTGCCAGGGTCACCTTTGTTACTCCGTTTGTTGTTCCGGCCCGCGACTAGCTCGACAGCCCCGTCATTGTCAATATCACCTAGGGCAATGGTCGTTCTTTTGCCCTCAAACCCAATCTTTGAGAAGGGATTATTGGCATCATTTTGCTGGCGGAAGGCATTGTTGTCGTTTTTGAAATAGTGAATGCCGTCCTTCATGGCGACTAACAAATCGACATCGCCATCCGAATCCACATCACCGAAGGCAACAGATGGGTCACTGGAACCAAGGGCATAGATGCCGCCTCTGAGCCATTTATTTCCTGTCGTCACAAGGTTGTAAGAGGTGCCATTGAGGCTGGTATCCGTGAGATTACCATCGCCATCGTTCTCGTAGAACTTGAGGTAGGCTTGGCTGGCGGTGTTGCCACTAGCCGCAAACTGAACCCCCATAAATACATCTAAGTCCCCATCCCCATCAATATCTACAAAGGTCGGTTTGGTCTGTACCGCTGCCCCTGCATAGGTTGTGTTGTAGTGGTTGAAGGGGTTGTCAGACCCTGTTTTCCGAAAGAACCCAAGGTAGCTGGGTCGTTGTAGGGAAACTGTGGCCGTATCAGTAAACTCGCCATCACTCACCTGAACCACAATATTTTGAGTGGTATCGCCATAGGCTTGGTAAGTAACCTGATTCGCCAAGAGTTCAAGCGCTTGCCAATCCTGGTCAATGACGCTAGGAGCGTAATCCAGATAGAGTTCACCCGTGGTTGGGTTAACTTTGAGGGACTGGCCCCACGGATTGTCGGCCCCGTAATCTGCAATGGAGTAGGTGAGCTGGTCGTTGTTGGGGTCAAACCCTTGAACTTGACCGATAATGTCTCCGAGGGCGGTCTGACTACCAGGCTCGTGGACATAGATGATTTGATTACCGATGGTGGGGGCTTCATTCTCGTCACCTACGGCGATGTCCAATTGAGCCACATTCACTAGCCCAGCGGAATCAATGGCAGCAACGTAGAGGGTATGGCTCGTTTCGGTTTCGTAATCGAGTGTCTCTGGGTTTGCTACCGTAACCACTCCGGTAGTGGCATTAATGGTGAAGATATCGGCTTCGTTGCCCCCTACGATACGGAAGAAAGTGGTATCACCCTCTGGATCAATCGTATCGACATCTGCCACAACCGTTCCGGCAACCGCCCGTTCAGACACCAATGCATTTAGCAGCGTGTTGGTTTGGTAGTAACGACGATTTACCTCGGCGGCAGACAAAGCCGTGTTGTAAAGCTGAGCATCGTCGATCGTGCCGTTGAAGTAGTAGCCGTTTCCTGCTGCCTCACTTGTGTTACTAAAACGGGTGTCATTGTCCATGTGGCCAATGCCAATCCTGCCAGAATGGGCAGGCATGGTGGTAAATCCCGTATTGACTTGACCAATTTGTTGACCGTTGACATAGCCGGACAACACACCATTGTCAAATGTAAGGATCACATGATAGCTTCTACCAGCCTCGATCTCTTGGTTGAGCCATTCCCCTCGGTTTCCAGCCCAAGCCCCCAGATTGAGCTGACTGCCATCAAGGTAGAGGTTAAACCCATTGTATCTGCCACCTTGTTCATATAAAACCTGACGACCTTCAACGGTGTCAGCATTGAACCATAGTTCGATCGTCTGCTGGGTTTTGCTACTCAAGTTAATCCCGCTATGGCTAGCAACTCTGATACCGCCATTATTGCCATCAAAATAGGCTGCGCCATCACCACTGGCGCTAAGGGCCCTTGCATTTAGGTCAACACCGCCATCGTAGGTACCATCGATCGCGCTACCAAGGCTTCCCTGGTTATCTGCAACCACTCCTGCTGTTTCATCTAGGTTCCACTGGGCGATCGCAGCCGTCTCTGAAGCAACAGTCGATTGTCCATCAATAACAAGATCAGGTGCTTCATTTACATCTTCAACGTCAACCAAGACCTCTTTGATGTAAGTCTGACCCAGGTTATCCGTCACCTGTACCTGGAGGGTATGGCTGGGAGCTGTTTCATAATCAAGCACGCCACTGTTGATAATTTGCCCTTGAGCATCCACAGAAAAACGATGGCCTGTATCTACAGAGAGGATCTGATAAGCATTGCTGGCTGCCGGATTGTCTACGGCCACTGACCCGACAACGTCTCCAATAGCGAGGTCTTCCTTGACTGCATCCAGGGACTGTTGAATCACAATGCTGCTGTCGGTTACGTCCAGGTTACTTACCCCAGCGAGGTTAGCAATGACTTCACCGTTGACCGATAAATTACCTGTTGCCCCATCAAAGGAGAGATCACTTGCCGAAGTCACTCCAACTGTCGGTGCAATGACCAGTTTGTCTTCATTGGGGTTGAAATCTAAGATCGTACCGACGGTACCATCATTCTGGCTAAGGAAAAAGATGTCGGCTCCGGCTCCGCCCGAAATCTGATCGTAGCCTCCATTGCCAGCCAGAATATCAGCGCCAGCACCACCATTGATTGTGTCGTCCCCCAAATCACCCGCTAAGGAATCGGCAGAACTGGTACCATTAACACCTCATTTTGGCGGGTTTGGAGCGTGTAGAAATGGCTAATCCTGTCAGCAGGAATGGCAGCATTATAAAGCTCTACATCGTCAATGGTGCCGTTGAAGTAGCTGGTATTTCCGGCAACAAGCACTGTATCAGAGAGGCGCGTGCCCCCCTGGGATTTACCGATTGCAGCGGCATTTCCATGCACAGGTAGAACAGTGAAACCAGTATTGACCTGACCAATCTGTTGCCCGTTGACGTAGCCCGTGAGAGTCCCGTTATCGAAGACCAAAGTAACTTGGTAAGTCGTGTTGACGCTCACTTCATCGTAAGCGAGCCATTTGCGATCGCCCCCGGCCCAGGCTCCCATTTTCAGTTGGTCGCCATCTAGGTACACATTCATTCCATTCGTGCCACCCCCTTCTTCGTAGAGAATCTGGGTGCCATCAAGGTCATCAGCATTGAACCATAGCGCAATGGTGCGCTGGGCATGGGCACTGGTATTAATAGCAGCATGGTTGGGCAAGTGGACCCCATCGTTGATGCCATCAAAATCGGCTGCGCCATCGCCATCAGCGGTAAGGGCCACAGCACCGAGGGTGGTGCCTCCCGCGTAGGTGCCATCCACTACGCTACCTAACGCACCCAAGTTGCCTGCCTTAGATCCTGCCGTTTCCGCCAGACTCCACTGGGCGAAGGGCAGTACCGCGTTGACATATCGATCCGTTACCCAAGGGGAAATTGCACTGAAGTTATAGAGCGCAACCTCATCAATGGTGCCCTGGAAGTGATAGCCAGCCCCTGACCCTGCGGTATCGGAAAAGCGCGTTTGTTGGTTCATATAGCCAATCCCGATACCTCCACCGTGGGCAGGCATTGTCGTGAATCCAGTATCGGCCTGACCGATTTCCTGACCGTTCACATAGCCGGAGAGGACCCCATTATCAAACGAGAGAACTGCGTGATAGCGTTTCCCTGCTTCCACCGTCTGGTTCAGCCACTGCCTAAACTGATAGGACCAAGCTCCCATCGTGAGCTGATTTCCATCCAGATACAAGTTGAAACCGTTGATAGTGCCACCCTGCTCGTACAGTACCTGACGGCCCTCAACAGTATCAGCCTGGAACCACAGTTCGATGGTGTACTGATTTTTGCTGCTACCAACCGTCCCAGCATGGTCAGACACTCTGAGACCATCATCAATCCCGTCAAACCGCACTGCACCGTCGCCTTTAACCAGAACATCAAACTCGGGTTGCCCAACCAAAGAGGTGTCGAGGGTGCTCTCCACGCTGTCCTGATTTTGGCCAGTAGTCGCATTAACGTCATCTAGACTCCAGTGGGCAATTAGACTCAAGTCAGCGATCGCCTGGGCATTCGCCTCAAAAGATTGGGCATAGCGGGTCGATACCTGCTCAGCTAAGAGCACATGATTATCTGTAACATTGGGATCAAGGACAGTTTCATCGGCAGTATATTCTTCAAGAACAGGGGAAACCAGAACAAAGTCAGTGCTTTGCTGAGCCACTTGCTCTCCATCAAGATACGCGGTAAAGAGTCCGTCATCGAACGTGAGGACAAAGTGGTGGAAGGCTTTGGTGTCAATATCTATCTCTATCTCTACATCTATAGGGGTAGACTCATCAGATACCGAACCGCCGATGATATCTCTAAGCCCATGAAGCCGAGGGTCCGAACGGTGGGTACTAATGACGAGCTGATCCTCAATAACCTTGATGGAGAAATAATTGTTGAATGACCCATCCCGGTACAAAACGGGACTTAATTCGGGGCCACCTGCCTTGAACCAAAATTCAACGGTTCGTTGTTGTGAGATGTTCCCATTGACTGGCTTTACTGGAATTCCTCCGGCTCCGGGGTTTCCTATCCTAGGAGGTGAAGCGATCGGTGGGCGATCAGGAGTAGCGATTGGTGGGCGTTCAAGATCCTCGATCGGTGGCCTAGGGTCAAATGGGGAAACAACAGGTAGTGGTATATCTTTAGGGT
>JBFRWC010000094.1:0-15517 GCA_051439365.1 Leptolyngbyaceae cyanobacterium | reverse complement strand
GACAGGGATGTGTTTCGGCAAGTCGGTGATTTTCAGCGGGGAGTATCAGAAGATAAAGATTGGGGTCTACGAGCTGGAGAGATGGGTTTTGAGTGGAGCTATCAAGACGACGTTGTGGTTGGCCATCCTGCTCGTTCAGATTGGCTGCAACTGACTAAAAAATGGCAGCGCCTTACCCAGGAGGAGGATTTGCTCCGCCAGTCCCACGAGAAAGACAAACTAAATTGGCTCTTATATTCAGTTATCATTCTCTTGTCTCCTTTTCTCCATATGATCAAAGTCTTTAGGTTCAAGGGATTATCCCTAGCAACCAAAATTGGCGCGATCGCCATCTTATTTCGGATTCGTTTCTATCGATTTAATCAAGCTATTAAACTGTTATTTAATAAAGAGAATGCGTTATAGTTCTGTTTGATTCAATTCATTCCGTCATATTCACGTAGTCTCTACAGATAAGACTGAGGCAGGGGTCTTTGGCTGAGTTTATTCTTTACTTGACTGAATCTCGTTTGAGCCGTGATGTGGAGCAGGATACGTAATAACCATGCCTGATGCCACTATCCGCTAAACTGAATATCTGGTTGGCAATCTCTGATCGCTTGAGGACTGAGAGCGCTCAAATCTGAGAAACTGATACCGCAGCGACATTAACCTCCATGAGTACTTATCTATCACGTTCAGAGTTTGATATAGACCTAGGCAAATATTTATTGGTCCTCAAGCGCCGTTGGTTGCCAGCTTTCTTGGTCATTGGAGGGGTTACGACCCTGTCAATTGTGGCGGCTCTGGTTCGTGAACCGTCCTATTTGGCCAGCGGTAAAGTTCTGGTGAAGCTAGATCGGACTCCAGCATTGGCTGGACTGGATGTCCCTGGGCAGTCGATCGGGGAGCCTGACTCTGTTGGCTTACAAAGTGATCCCATTGCTACAGAGGTTGAAACTATTCGCTCGTTAGAAGTGGGCGAGAAAACGATCGCGACGCTGGCACTGGAAGATGACGAAGGCCAGCCCATGAGTGCGGAAGATTTTTTCAAAGCGCTGGAGGTGAAGCCCATTCCAGGAACCGATATGATTCGGATTTCCTACGAGAGTAATGATCCTGAATTGGCCGCTGCGGTTGTCAATGGCACCATCGATGTGTACCGGGCGAATAATATCACCACGAAGCAGAATGAGGCGATCGCAGCACGGCAGTTTATTACTACCCAGCTACCTACGACAGAGGCAGCGGTCCAGCAGGCTGAAACAGCCTTGAGGCAGTTTAAAGAAGAGAACCAGGTGGTACTACTAACAGAGGAATCGGTGGAAACAATTCGGGCCATTCAACTCTTAGAAAATGAAATTACCCAAACTCGAATTCAGTTAGCCACCGCGATCGCCCGTTCCCAAGACTTACAACAGCGGTTGGGGATGACTCCAGACGTGGCTCTACAGGCGACGACGCTCAGCCAATCCGCCGCCGTACAGGAAACGCTTGTTCAGGTTCGAGACGTTCAAAATCAACTGTCTATTGCTCAAGCCAGCTTCCGAGAAACCCATCCAGCCGTGACCAGTTTGCAGCGTCAAGAAGCCCAGCTACAGCAGCGATTACGCGATCGCATTGCTGAAACCACTGGGATTGAGGGCTTGCCTACTCCTGGTTTCTTGATGGGTCTGTTAGAACAAGATCTGACGGCAACGCTGCTGCAATCGGAAGTCGAGCGCGCAGGATTAGTGAATCGGGTTGATGAACTCCTGAGGCTGCGGGCTGCTCAGCGGCAACGGGCTGCCCTTTATCCCCGCCTTGAGGCCACCCAACGTCAGCTAGAAAGAGAACTAACGGTTGCCCAAGTCACCTATGAAAGCCTGCTACAGCGATTACAAGACGTTCAGGTCGTTCAAAACCAGACCATTGACAATATTCGGGTCGTGTCCCGTGCCCTCACCCCCGAAGACCCCACCGTGGGCAAGAAAATCATTGTCATCGCTGGTTTTATGGTGGGGTGTATGTTGGGGATTGTCACCGCGTTTGCCATTGACTTATGGGATCACTCAGTAAAAACAGGGGCTGAAGCCCAAGAGCTGCTGGAGGCACCCATTGTGGGAGCGATTCCATTATTGGGGAAACAAGTGCCCTTTGTGCTGCAATCCTACGAAAGTCGGACTGATATGCCTGACCCCTATGTGCTGCTGCAAGCAACCTTTAATTTGATTCGTGCCCAAGCCCATCACAAAATTGTGATGGTCGCCAGTGCGGTGGCGGGGGAAGGTCGGTCCCGAACTGCTGCTAACTTGGCGATCGCCACGGCACGAGCAGGAAATCGGGTCTTGTTAATCGATGCCGACTTGGGCAACCCCAGCCAACACCGGGTCTGGAACTGTAACAACGATATGGGATTGCGTCAGCTTCTAGATGGCAACGCTGAAGTGCAGGCCGCCATCAAACCCATTACCCCCAACCTTTCCCTATTGCCATCGGGCCAAGGGCTACATGACGACTTGGGCACCTTCAACCCCAAACGTCTGAACCAAGTATTCCAACAACTTGCCCCCAGGTTTGATCTGATCCTAGTGGATACAGCACCCATCACCCAAATGGCCGATGCATCTACCCTGGGCACCTTGGTCGATGCCACACTAATGGTGGTCCGGCTTCGACAGGTCAAAACCATTGATCTCAAGACCGCTAAAGTCTTGCTAGAACTATCGGGCAAGCCTATTCTGAGCACCATTATCAACGGCATCTCCAAAGGCACCCATCCTATGCAATATTTTGCCTCCCCCTCTAACCAAGCCGCCCTGAATCTCCAGCCGTCTCTTGCACCGCCGAGTCCGGAGCGATCGCCCCAGCAACCAGCCAGCCAGCCCAGCGATCTGCCGAGTCAGGAACCCGTCCAGATTAATTCTTAACGCCGCCTTGAAACATAGACCCTTGTTACGCTTTTTTAATAGAACCTGATAGAAACTAATAGAAATTGACGTTTATTTAAGACATCACCAACCCATGAAAAATTCTATTGTTGCCATTGGCCTCGATGCGGCTGATCCCGTTACCCTAGAGCAGTGGATGGCTGAAGGCCACTTACCCAACTTACAGCGGCTGAAACAGCAAGGCAGCTATGGCCGTTTGGAAAATACGGTAACGTATCAAGAGCAGTCTGCTGAATTTTCCTCCACTGAACCCCTGTGGGTCATGTTTACAACGGGATGTTATCCCAACAAGACAGGGTTCTGGGATACGGTGAAGTTTGAGCCAGACTATTCCTTGACTTGTGACAAAATCTACAGCGGTTATGACTATCAAGAATATCAGCCCTTTTATGCCTTGGGAGATGAGTATAAAGTCGCAGCTTTTGATATCCCTGTCACCCGTATTTCTCAACAGGTGAATGGCTTACAAATTTTAGGCTGGGGCGGCCATTTCCCGTTTGTGCCAACGGAGTCAAATCCCCCTGAATTGCTCCCTCAAATTGTGGAAAAATATGGCAAAAATCCAATTTTGCACAATGATGATGGTAAATGGTGGCACTCCGATTATCACAACTGGCTACAGACTGCCGTCAAAGAAAGTGTGAACCTCAGGGCCGATATCTGCTGTGATTTACTTCAGAAAGAGCCGTGGGATCTATTTCTAACCGTATTTGGGGATACCCATTCCCTGGGTCACGATTTATACGATCAAAGCCAACCCGATCATCCCCTCTATTCGTTGAGAAGCAAAGGTCAGACGAGCGATCCGTTCCTGGATTCCTTTAAGGATGTGGATGCAGCGGTGGGCCGTATCCTGGATGCCGCGCCTGAGGATGCCTATGTGTTTTGTTTTTCGGTACATGGCATGGCGGCGAATCATACGGATTTACTCAGTATGTTCCATATCGCCGAGATTCTCTATCGCTTCAATTTTCCAGGACAAGTGGCCTTGGCACCGGGCGATCGCCACACCCCTCCTCCCGCTCCCATTACCCGCCCGATCCGGAAAGGGTGGTCCGGGGAAGCTTGGCGCACCAACCATGAACCCAATCCCATCAAGAAGCTGCTCAATACCTGGTCGCCCAAGCGGTTCTTGCCAACCCAACAGAATGGTTTAATAGCCCCCCATGTATTGGCTCAGCAAGAGGTCGTTCTCAGTTGGTCCCCAGCCATGTACTATTCACCCCTATGGCCTCAGATGAAAGCCTTTGCGCTACCAGCCTTTGCCGATGGTCACATTCGCATTAATCTCCAGGGTCGGGAGAGTCAAGGCGTAGTCCCGCCATCAGACTATAATCGCTTGTGTGACGAGTTAACCCAATTGTTTGAACAGCTAACCGATGGCAGAACCGGGAAGTCGATGGTCAAACAGGTGATCCGCACTCGCCAGTCGGGGCTGGAAACGGACCCCAAATTACCGGATGCGGATTTGGTGATTGTCTGGCATGAAATCCCAACTGATGTGGTCGATAGCCCTGATGTGGGTCGGATTGGCCCCGTGACCTTTAATCGGCCTGGGGGTCATCGTCCCCACGGTTTTATGATGGCGAAAGGCCCTAGCATTGCCGCAGGGTCTGAGATTAACAATGGCCAGGTGGTGGATTTAGCCCCAACCATGTTGTCGTTGCTGGGGACTAAAATCCCCGATCACTTTGATGGCAAACCCTTATTCAAAGCCCTAGCTATGGTGGATTGATCATGCTGGGAGTTAATTATTGGCCCTAACCGTTTCTCGCGATGACACAACCCTACTATCCCTTGCCACTCCAGCCCACTGCCCCAGAACCGTCAGTGGTGACTCGGCGGCTGCTTTGGCTGGAACAAGCCTTGACCGCCGCTGCCTTAATGCTTTATTCGGGTGGACCACTTAATGTGGTTCTCTCTGGTGGGGCGAGCCAAGGTGATCAACAGTTATCTGCGCCTAATTATACGCTGACGACCCTATGCTTTCTGCTCAGTTACCTCGGTGTGACGGCACTGCTGTTTTGCCGTTGGAAGAAAACAATCCGGGCAATTCCTGCGAGTTTCGCCATTCTGCCGATCGTTGGATTAGCGGCTCTCTCCTATTTTTGGTCAGCACTCCCCGATGAAACGTTAAGCAGCGCCATCAAGTTGGGTGGGACTAGCCTATTCGGGTTTTATATTGCGGTTCGTTATACTCCGAAGCAGCAGCTTAAAATCTTGGGTTGGGCCTTTGGTTTGATTGTTACTCTCAGTCTTGTCTATGCCATCGCCTTGCCAAAATATGGAATTATGGGAGGGACTCATGCTGGCACTTGGCGCGGCATTTTTACCCACAAGAATACGTTGGGAAAGATGATGACTCTGAGTAGTACAGTGTTTACCTTGCTCATGGCTGGCGATCGCCAGAATCGACGCATATATGGGGTCTTCTTAGGACTATCGGTACTTCTGATTCTATTAACGACATCTAAAGGAGCGCTGGTGAATCTATTAGCCATGCTCTCTATTATTGCGGTGTGTCGGGTATTCCGGACTCACTATAAATGGATGGTCATTCTTGTCACTAGCCTGAGCCTGATCGGGGCGATCGCCGCCGTACTACTGGCCATCAATTTAGAGACCCTTGTTGTTGATGTTCTGGGCAAAGATCCGACCTTTACTGGACGGACCACCCTATGGGAATCTGCTGCAGAAGTGATCAAGATGCAACCGTGGCTAGGGTACGGCTATGAAGCCTTTTGGCATGGGATGGATGGCCCCTCTGCCTATATCTGGCGAGATGTGATGTGGCCTGCTCCCGATGCTCACAACGGCTTTGTGGAACTGACACTCCACTTGGGGTTTGTGGGTCTCGGCCTATTCTTGATCGGCTACATTGTTAATGTTGTCAGAAGCCTAGTCCGCCTCCGCCTCACATCTGGGGCTGAACACGTTTGGCCCCTCACCTACTTGGCTTATGTCTTCTTGTCAAATATTCCGGAACAAGGCTTGCTAAAATCTAACAATATTTTTTGGGTATTGTACGTCGCCTTAACCGTCACTCTTTTTATGCCAACGATGGCCGACGATTAGCCCTGCCCTAATCTTTACATCCACCAGACTTTATCCGCAAGATTTTACAGAAATATTTTACAGAAATATTTTACAGAAAGACACTATCAACAAGCTCCTACCCATCACTTTTATCATAATGCCCAACATTGAACCGCTAAAGGAACGAGCCAAAGCTCTGGTCAAAAATCCCTTGGCCAAGGGTGCATTCTGGAAGTTAGCGGCTCGGTTATCCAGTCTGTTTCTGCAAACCTTTTATTTTCTGATCATTTCCCGATCCTTGGGGGCAGAACAATATGGGTTGTTTATCGGTGTGATGGCTTTAATCAAGTTACTGGTACCATTTGCAAGCTGGGGCACGACCCATATTCTGCTCAAACACGTATCACGCGATCGCACCGTATTTCGGCAATATTGGGGCAATACCCTCTGCATCACCACGATTCTAGGGTTCTTCATCCTGGGCACCATTCTATTGTTGAACCATATCGTCCTGCCCACCCAATTCCCTTGGCGACTGGTCCTCTTTATTGGCTTAGCAGAGTTGATTTTTGCCCGGTTTCATGATGCCGCCATCAAGTCATTTGTCGCCACCGAGAACTTTCATTTAGACGCACAGATTCATATTCTCCTCAGCGTCAATGGTTTGATTGCGGCCCTTTGTCTGCTCGTCTTTTTTCCCGGTGCCTCCGCTCTGGTTTGGGGGGCACTCTATTTAGTCAGTCGCCTGCTAACGGCGATCGCTGGCTTTATCTTAGTGGGTCGCACCTTAGGCTGGCCGTCCTTAAAGCTAGCCCTGCTTAAATCCGAGGTGTCCAGTGGCTTTTTCTTTTCCGTGAGCCTATCCTCCCAGACCATTTACAACGACATCGATAAAACCATGTTGGCCTCAATGTCAACCTTAGTCGCCACCGGGGTTTATGGAGCCGCCTACCGGATTATTGATGTCGCCATGATTCCGATCCTGTCCTTACTGGGGGCCACTTATGGTCAATTTTTTAAGCGCGGAGCCAGTGGCATCAGTGGCAGTCTGGCCTTTGCCAAGAAAATTATGCCGTTTGCAGGGGGCTATGGTTTCCTAGCCAGTGCCGCTGTTTGGTTGGTCGCCCCAATTATTCCTTACATTCTAGGGCCAGAGTATGCGAGTTCGGTGGATGCCCTCCGTTGGCTCTCCCCGATCATCTTTTTTAAGGCCCTCCAGTTCTTTGCCGCCGATACACTCACTGGGGCTGACTTGCAGGGGGTCCGTAGCACGTTACAAGCGATCGCCGCTGGTGCCAATGCTCTGGGAAACCTGTGGCTGATTCCCCTCTACTCTTGGAAAGGGGCGGCGATCGCCAGTCTTGCCACCGATGGCCTCTTAGTCATCAGCCTTTGGTCCCTTGTCTTCTTCTATCAAACCCTCGACCGGACCCATGCCCAAAAACCTTAATCCTATCGTTTTTCTCTCTATGCTTTCCTTGCTCAGCTATAGTTGCGCGATGGGGTTGCCCCAACTCGCCCAGCCCTCCTCAGGCCAGCCGGAGGTCCAAGGCGAAGACCCCAATTTACTTTGGCACAATGGTTTTACGGGCTTCCGCTGGCTAGCGGCATGGCAACTTGAAGACGTGGGCACTTGGGGATTGGACAACTGCCGTGTGATCCCAACCAATGACGGGTTTGGGCAGATATTACGGGTCCAGTATCCGGCGCAATCCGCTAGCCCTGCGGTCGCCCGTCAACACAACGTTCCCCTTGGCGGTGCAGAGTTCCGAGGGCACCTGGGTATCCCGCCCCAGGAGCAACTGCGGTTGAGCTATTACCTCCGTTTTTCTGACAACTTTGATTTCGTCAAAGGGGGAAAATTACCCGGTCTATATGGCGGTACCGCCAACAGTGGGGGTCACATTCCCGATGGCACCGATGGCTTTTCTACCCGGTTTATGTGGCGGCAGAATGGCGCAGGTGAAGTGTATGCATATCTGCCCACCAGTGACCATTACGGTACGTCTTTAGGCCAGGGAAACTGGCAGTTTCAGCCCGGTCAGTGGCATCATCTGGTTCAAGAGGTGCGGCTGAATCAACCCGGACAGGCCAATGGGATCATTCGCGTTTGGTTAGATGATCAGTTGGTCCTAGACCAAACCGATGTAGTCTTCCGCACCACAGAACAGCTACAAATTGACGGCATCTTTTTCTCGACCTTTTTTGGTGGCGGTGATTTATCTTGGGCGACCCCTCAGGCGGTCTATGCTGACTTTGCCGCGTTCTCGATCGCCAGACTAGACCCATAATGCTTGCTCAGAGACATACTTGCTGGGAGAAATGCTTGCTGACAGAGTGTTCCATATTTCATTTAACCTGACCTGCACGACTTATTCTTGAGGATTGATCCATGATGCTTCGTTCCATGTTTTACCGATGCTCCCAGGTGTTGCTGGTTGGGTTGGGGCTAATTGCCTTGACCCCAACCATCCTCCGGGCACAGACCGTGCCTAACCTGCTTAACCTTGAGCCAAGTCTGGATCGGGCCAACGACGGGATTTGTCGCAGCAGCCTTGATCCCGTTTCCCTTTCTGACGATCGCGATTGTGCTTCATCCCCCTATTTATTGGGGCCAGGGGATCAAATTGAGGTGACCGTTTACGGCAACGCGGAACTCACAGGTGCCCGATTAATTTTGCCAGACAACACGATCACCCTGCCGTTGGTGGGCCAAGTGCCTGCGGGGGGACGGACCACCGATCAACTCACAGCCGATCTCACGGCTATTTTGAATCAAATCCTAGTCGATCCCGATGTTTCCGTCACCCTTAGTTCCCTGCGTCCAGTGGTGGTGAATGTGTCAGGAGAGGTATACCGACCGGGACCAATGGAATTACAGCCCATGAATCGGGATCGGAACACTGGTTTGAATGCGCCACCATCGGTGTCTATGGCCCTAGTTCAGGCGGGGGGAGTCACCCAAACTGCCGATCTACGCGAGGTGATGGTGACTCGTGACTTGCCCAATGGTGAAACGGTTAGAATTTTAGTGAATTTGTGGGATGCGCTCTGGGCTGAGACGGTCCCCGATGCCCTGGTGCTGCGGGATGGCGACACCATCTTTGTGCCCACATTAGCCGATGGCGATCTGAATGCTCGACGCTTAATCACCAGTTCTAGCTTGTCACCGAGTACGGTAATCGTGCGAGTGGTGGGTGAGGTGACTCAACCTGGTCAGGTGGAAGTGGCGGCCAATAGTTCCCTATCGGGGGCGATCGCCGTGGCTGGTGGTCCCACCAACGATGCCAAGTTGCGGGAAACAGTTTTTATTCGGTTGAATGAGACAGGTGAGGTGGAGCAGGAAATTATTGATTTGAGTGAGTTGAATGACAACTATCAGATTCAGAATGGTGACGTGATCGTGGTTCCCAAAACGAGGACGACATCGGTGTTAGATTTTGCCCAACGGTTGATTAATCCATTAGGTCTGTTTTTTAGGCTCTTGGACTAAATCTAGATTACTGGATTCCAACTTTGTAAAAACCACCACCATTCAAACCTACGACAAGTTCTGAACCATCGGGACTGAACGCGATCGCCATCCCCCGCAACATAGGCAACCCATCATTGTATGACTTCCATGTTTGTCCCCCATCCTGGCTCACCCATACCCCTGTCGCCCACGTCTGATCATGGAACGGGTCATCTTTAGTGATGACCGCCAAATAATTCGGGTTTTGCGGATGTACAGCTAAATCCCCAATGTAAGAGGAGGCATCGGGATTGTCTAGCCATAACCGTTGCCAAGAATCTGACTGATCGTTGTATTGCCAAACACCATAATCCCCTGTAAAGCGTGAGTAATATCGCGTAGCATACAAAATATTCGGGGCAGCGACTGAACTGTTGAGGCTCACGGCCTCATTGCCCTCAGGCCCACCAATAAACGTGAAGGCACTCCCATCCGTCGTGTGATAGACTCCATCATCGGTGGCGATATAAAAAGCACGACTATTTTGCGGATCGGCTTGAATATCCCCAACATCATTGCCACTTCGACCAACCATGATTTGCTGCCATTGTGTCGTCGTTTGCGTGGCTTGGCGAGTAAACCACAGCTCGCCATCAAGCACAGCCCACAAATCACCAGGGTTATTGACATCAACATGCAGATGGGTTGCTCTGTTGAACGTCTGGTCATCCGGCAACGATAACTGAGTCCAGGTTTCACCACTATCACGACTCCGAGCAATTAACCCACTGTCATTCCCTTGGCCAAACGCTCCAAACATCCAGTCCGGAGTGAACACTAGGTCATTTCCTGCCTCGTAATCGGGTAAACCAGAGTTATCAATTTGCCAGGTTTGACCTCCATCCCTTGACTGCATGGCTTTAGCCGCATCCATACCCTGCACAACAACGTGGTCCGTGTCATAGGGATTCCATGCCACATTCCGAGCCACTAAGCCACCAAATCCCGTGCCAACCCAACCATCGGCTCGACCTGTTGTATTCGTTGCTGTTATCGATGTCCATGCATTACCCGCATCCCTACTTCGGAAAACGGTGCTGTCGTTGCCAATGTAGAGGGTGCCGGCATTATTGGGATCAATCTCGATCCACCGTGGGAGAATGCCATCAGGATAGGGACGTTCAATCTTCGGGGCCAAAGTGTCATCACTAAACACTTGAGTCCATGAGTTCCCACCATTGATGCTTTTGTAAACCCCAGCAGTACTAGGGTCCACGTTTCCGGCATATAAGGTTTGGCCATCATCAGCAACCTCAATCGACCAGAATGATCCGCTGTTTGGAAGACCTGCATTAAGCCGATTCCAATTCCTGCCGCCATTCGTTGTTTTGTAAATGCCACCTTCTTCTTGATCGCCTGCTGCGATCGTTATCCAGGCCGTATTCCTATTACTAGGATGTACCGCCAAAGCAGTGGTCAGAATTTCACCATTATCTTGAGGTAACCCCCGATTGTAAGCCTGCCAGTTTTGACCATCGTCATTGCTACGGAAGAAGCCATGCTCCCACGCCACACTGTAAATCCGGTCGGGAGAATCTCCAGCGTAACTGGCATCCATGATATTCTCGTCGCTCACATCGTCTACCAAGTCAGCCTGTTGACTCCAGGATGCACCACCATCCCGGCTAATCCATACCACACCGTAGTTCATCACTGGCCGACTGGAGATTTGGAATCGACGATGATCGCCACCAAATGCCAGCAATGTTTCACCGTTACTGTCAGGGTCAAACAAAACCGTTTCAACGGGAGCAGAATACTTGGCATATTCAATATCAGGTAGTCCTTGGCGCTGGGCCGTCCAAGTTACCCCTCCATCCCGACTAATATGAGGACCACTCAGGCTCCCTGCCCAGACAATATTGGGGTCGGTGGGATGCCAGGTAAAGTCACTGATTTCGTAGCTGAGCCAACCTGTGGTTTCAGACCAAGTGTCACCTTGATTGGTGGAGCGGTAAGCACTCAGCATATCACCGCCACCTAACACAATGTTGGCATCGTAGGGACTAACAGTGATGCTATCAATACGACCACCGCTACCTGGTTCACCTAGGGGAGCCCACGATCCTACAATGATGGAATCAGAGGCGGGGACAACGGGGTCGGGGACTGCCACAGGGTCGGGGCTAACAGGGTCAGGAACCGCTACAGGGTCGGAGCTAACAGGGCCGGGGGCCGCTACAGGACCGGGGGTCGCTACAGGGCCGGGGGTCGCTACAGGGTCGGGGACAGCGAGACCAGGGTCAACGGGGTTGGGATCTGCGGGATCAGGGGCAATGGGATCAGGGGCAACGGGATCAGGGAGAACGGGGTCGGGGACAATGGGGGCAGGGTCGGCTGGAGTAGGGATTGCCCCTTTTTCAAATACAAAGTTGGTCTGGTTCTCAAGAGTCTCAACAGCAATTCCTTTAACGCGAGCAATTTTTCTACCATTGGCTCTGATGAGAGTGTTGTTGCCCGCTTGTTGAAAGGTGAGATTGTCGAGACTGTCAACACCATTGACAGCTTCAAGGGCGATATAATCGCGGCCTGGTTGAAAGCTCTGGATAGTGGTTAGTCCCTGGTTGAATTTCTTTTGGGCAATGGTGAGCCGATCGCTCCCTCCTCCACCCACTAGAATATCCCCGCGACCACCACCGATAAGTGTATCGTCACCTTTTCCACCCACTAGGCGGTTCTTTTTCCCTTTCCCTGTGCTTTTGATGACATCATCTCCGTTGCCGCCGAAAACGCGATTTCTGGAACCGACGATAGTGATGCGATCGCTTCTGCCCAAAGCATTGTAAACAATTTGATTTTCTCTAATGCGACGAGTATCTTTCCCGTTCGTCCCCTTTTCTCGCTTTCGTTTAGCTAATCCCTGGTTGAGCCCAAACTTATCATCGACGTTGGAATCAGGAGAAGCGATCGCTCCCTGCAAATTTCTGGAATGAGGGGAGGCGATCGGGTCTTCAATTAAGGGATGGCTTCCATCTGCGGTGGGGAGCAGAAATGTAGACGATTGGTCCGCTGTCATAGAGAGTAACTGAAGCTCAAACATAGTCGCTACCCTACCCTAGGTGATTGTGAGGAATCCGCCAGGACAGGTTCTTGTGTGCCCTTCTCAAGGTTTCCTGTTGTTCTCAGAGTTCTTCGTTACGTAATGTTAACACATTGTTCCCTAATCCCTGGATTTGCGTTTGCTGGATGGGGTGGCTTGGGCAATAGTGAGGCAATTCTGGGATTGGGCTAACTGGGCACCATTTACTTTGATTGGAAATGAGCTGTGATGCCAATGAATATCCTACAATAATCAACAAGTACGAATTTGATCAAGGCCCAACTTTTGTAGAGGACGATTTTGCGATGATTGCTGCTCCTGAACCTCGTCCATTTGATGTTATTGGTGGGAGCGATCACATTTTCTAGGGTGAAGAGAAGCGATCGCCCCTCTTTCTAAGTCAACCAAACCCACCCAAAGAAGTTTGGCTAAAGCTCCCCGCACTCTGACTAGCCCGCACTGCCGACTGAGAAAATAGCTGGAATGCCTGTTTGATATCGTTCTTACTATTGCCTGGAGTCAAAATCCACTCATCGCGGATACCCATCGAACGAAAAACTCGCTTAAAATCAGTGTGTCCATCGTCGATACCCATTGCCGCGATAATGTGGTTTTCGCTACGGAGCATATCATCAACCACGCTTTTCACCTTGGCTGGGGTTACATGACCAGAACTACCATCAGCGCCATCGGTGATAATCAGAGTGACGGTGCGTACGGGGACACCGTTGTCGCTAAATTCCTGGGTTTTGGCCAAGACAGTGCCCAAGAGAACGATGGTCTGCTCATACAGCGGGGTTCCCTGGTTGGGGTCGTAGTTTTTGCTATCCATCCGCACCGCTTGCGATAGGGGACAGTAAGGGTAAAGAACAGTCCCGTTGAGGTAGCGATTATGAATCAGGATATTGTCCTGCTGTTTCGTTGTACCAAGGGCATCCAGAATCGTGTTGTGACCAGCACGGACGACAGCAGCGTTGCCGGAGAAGCGGATGGAACCGGAATCGTCGGGCATCACTGTGACCAGGACCACTTCGCTGGACATGACATCATCGACATGGATGCCCAGCCCAGCCTGGATTTGGGCACCAATATCAGTGACATTGAGGGCTTGCATAGAAGCGTTAGACAATAGCCCGTCATCATGAGCGGATTGGAATAGATCGTTGAGATTAGGGGTAGAAGTCATGTGAGTTCCTCTGAATGAATTTTGGATTTTAGAGTTTGGATTTTAGAGGGTAGGTGCGGCTAAATCGTATCTGTGAGGAAAATTTGGCACTAAGATTCCCTGTGGAGCGATCGCTTACCACTCCTCATTAACTGATGGGTTTGAGATACCGGGGTTCTTAAAGAACCCCGGTATCTGAGGTTCAAGGTTTATAAATCAACTCCGGGCCATTGGGCGATCGCATTCCCTGAATTAACCACCTGCATCCCCGCATTAGCAAACCGCTGGAAGGCGGCATCGGCTTGGTCGGTGAAGTCCACCACACCGGGGACGACCACGGGAGAGGTACAGTCTTCCAGCAGATACACTTTTTTCGCCAAAGCCGGATCTTGGGCTTGGATTTCCGTGAGCAAATCATCAATCGTCCAGGCAACGCAGTGACTCTTGGCCTGACCTGCGATAATCACCACATCAAAATTCAGCAGCTTTTCAATAAAGCGAGTATTTTTCTGGGCGATCGGGCGACCATCAGGACCATCCAGCACTTCAGGTCGCAACACCGAGTAATTTTCGGTAAGGGGATTGCCCCCTTTAATTTCAAAATTCGTCTGACTGTTGCGAGCCAGGTTGTGGAAAAAGCAAGCCTCTTCCACCGCTGACACCAGAGCATGACCGATACCGCCCAACATAGAGTGATAGGGCCAGATGGTGAGGGGATATTTGCCGTCATTGCTGAGGCGCTTGACGTAGTGGAGGGCAAAGGACTGCAACGCCATGTAGTTACTGTTGGCTAGACTGTAGGCGATCGCCGGATTGACTTTCCACATCCCCTTTTGCACATCCTCTAAGTTAATCATGGTCATCGGAGCCGGACTCTCCCCCCAATCATTGATCCAGAAATCGCTGTGGAAAATTTGCATGGTGGTATGGGTATCCATCGTCGGCGCAATTTCCGTAATCATGCCCAGGTTACGGTAAATAAATTCGCAAAGACGAACGTTATCGTCTACGGCACCCATGCCCGATCGCCCCCCCACAAATAATTCATAGTCGGGGATACAAAAGGTATTTTGGACATCAATTGGCACCAAGCAAATGCGCGTGGTATCCTTCGCCGCCGGGGATAGCTGCTGCTGCTTCGCCCACTGTTTCGCCTGTCCCGCCCGTTCTTGATAAGGCACCCGCCACACTTCACCGACACGGGCAGCATCAAAGTGAGCAGGAATGGGAAATTGAGTTGTCGTTGTCATAATTAGATCTCCGTTTTTGAGTGTTTTTTGATTGGGGTAGGGGCCATCCCCCGTGTTTTTTGATTGGGGTAGGGGCCATCCCCCCGTGGTGGCCCCGGTACAAAAGGGTCGGCACGGGGGCACGACCCGTACATGGGGGCTACGAGAGTTGTAGCTGCTGAATCTGGTGGTTGCTGACAATATATAGACCAGCAGGGGCAGGCAGGATAAGGCTCTGGGCATCGATGAAGGGCTCGGTATCCGAGAAGGTTTTAGTGTGAACCAAGTGACCATGCTGGATATCAATGCGGATGATGCCAGCGTCGGTGGGGGCAAGTAGAAAATCATTGACAGCTAGGAAGGGGGCAGAATTGAGGGCTAAACTGCCAGCCTCACCAAGGGTTGCCAGCCAGTGATCTTGGCCTTGTTGGCTATGGGCGATCGCCACAGTGCTGCCATCAGGGGCGAGAACGATACAGCGATAATGAAAAACTCCTTGTTCTTGAGTGGTAAGGAAGAGCCAACCTCGGTTTTGAGCGGTGGGTGCTCGATTGAAAACGCAAGTGGCATTCACCAGAGTTCCTTGCCAGCGAGGGAGTTGTAGGCGATCGCCCACCCCTGTCC
>JBFRWC010000093.1:0-5796 GCA_051439365.1 Leptolyngbyaceae cyanobacterium | reverse complement strand
ACTAGGAAAGCGATCGCCATGACCTCCATCACCATTGACCTCTCAGATAGCCAGTTGCAAAAGCTACGAGATTTGGCAATGGCACAGAACATCACCCCTGAAACTTTATTAAAAGCCAGCTTCGAGGATTGGCTCAATTCTCAAGAGAGCGAGTTTGATGACGTCGCTAAGTATGTGATGACAAAAAACACTGAGTTGTATCAGCGTTTAGCGTGATGCGTTTCCTAACGTTAGTTGAGTTGCTAACATTGCATCGTAAAGTTGGGTATCCGCAATATGGGGTTGTTGGAGTCAGCAATTGCCCAACCCCGAATGACATTTGACGGAGAAGAACTGTACCCAAGTTTGCCAGAGAAAGCGGCAGCGCTAGGATTCTCTATCATCATGAACCACCCATTTGTAGATGGAAACAAACGTGCAGGCCATGCCGCAATGGAAACTTTCCTGGTTTTGAATGGCATGGAAATTAGTGCTTCTGTGGATGAGCAAGAGCATGTGATGTTGGCGATCGCCTCAGGTGAGCTAGAGCGCGAGGTATTTGTCGAATGGTTGCAGAAAAACACCACTGCTAGATGAGCAGTGACTGGAAACTTGGATCAAGGATTGCTTTGTTGTGGGAGACAATCGCTCCCCTCACCCCAATGACTCTGAATCAGCGATCGCCCCCTTGGGTGTAAGCTGCAAGTACAACCCTGGTACCACCAGTAACGCGATGAAGGTGGCGGACATCAGGCCAAAGATAATCGCCATACAGAGGGGATACCACATGGGATCGCTGAAGGCGAGAGGGAGGAGACCGATGATGGTGGTGATGGTAGTGGTGAGAATGGGACGGAGGCGATCGCTGGCTCCATGAGCAGCGGCATGGCGGGTGTCCATACCTTGCTTACGGCGTTCGTTCATGGTTTCCACCATCACGATCGCGTCGTTGACCACAATGCCGACAAGGGAAATGATCCCGATAGCCGCAGGGAAGGAGAAGGGTAAGCCGAGCAAGACGAAGCCGATGAAGGTACCAATGAGGGCAAAGGGAATGGTGAGAATGATAATGATCGGTTGGGTGTAGGAGCCAAACTGGAGAACGAGAACGGCAAATACTAGGAAGATGGCGACCACCAACATTTGTCCAGCGGAGCCGAAGGTCTCACCACTGGTATCGGCATCACCACCGAAACGATAGGAATAGCCAGGAGGCCAATGCCCTGCCGCCTGATTTTCGGCTTCACTCAGCTTGGGATCGTACTGCATGGCCTCTAGTTTTGGCCCCAATGCTGCCAAGATTTCGCTGTCATAGTAATTTTGGCCAGGGATATTTTTGGCTAGCACAGTCACGCTGCGCTGGGTGTCCCGGTGGGTGATCGACAGGGGTACGGCCCCTTCGACGGGTTCCAAGATCGCGTCGGCGGAGATGGATTCCCCTTGGTTATTGATAAACCGAATCGATTCAAACTCATCAATGCGGGATGGTCCCCCGATCGCTCCATTTTGGGAGGGCCAGCGGGTACTGAGGCGAATTTCCAGGTCTTCTTCGCCGCTGCCAACGGCAAAGTCGCCAATGTCGTTGTCAATCATCAGATAGCGGCCTTGGGTGCCGACATCGTTGGGGTTAAAACCGTAAAATTCCACGGATTCCCGCTTGGGTACTAGCTTGTAGTCATAGCGCAGGTTGCCCAGGTCATCCCGCACGTCCATCGTGCCGGGGATTTCCCGCAGGGACTGCTGCACTTCAGCCGAAACCTGGCGCAATACCTGCATATCGTCGCCATACAACTCCACTTGGATGGGGTCATCGCCGCCCCCAGACCGTTCATACTGGAAGGACATCACTGCACCAGGGTAGTCAATCAGGATCGTGTCTTCAATCGCCTGTCGCATTTCGTTGGTGTAAATGAAGGAGTCACGCTGCCGTTGCGATCGCTCCACCATCATGGCTGACAGGCCGACAAAGTAGTCCGCATTCCCTGGTTTCAATTCGCTGGACGCCACCAAATTACTCCGTTGGCCAATCAGCTTGACAATACTTTCAAATACCACAGAGTCATCGGGATCGGTGTAGGTGCGGAGAAATTCACCAATGCGATCGCCCACTTCCTGAGATCGCTCCAGGGTGGCAGACGGGGGCAGTTCTACGTTAATGCTGAGTTTCCGTCCATCAGTTTGGGGGAATAGTTCCACGGTTAGCGTGGTGAACAAAATCATGGCAAATACAAAGATGCCGATGGTGATTAGGGTCCACAGTCGCGCTACGGTGCGGTTGGGAACGGTAAATACCAGGCTCCAGTCCGTGAATTTCTCCGCCACTTCCTCCGTCAGCCGATCCACAAAGGTCTTCTGATGGTCGCCGTCACCCCGGTGGAGCAGAAATTTGGACAGGGGGATCACGGCCAGCAGCGCAATCACATAACTCAAGACTAGACAGGTAATGGCACTAATGGGAATCAGGCGGATAAATTTGCCCATGGTTCCGGCGATCGCCATCAAAGGAGCCATCGCCAAAATCGTGGTCAACTGTCCGGCAAAAGCGGGGCCAGCATAGGTCTGGACGGTGGCGATCGCCGCTTTTGGAAACGACAGTCCCTGGACAAAAATGCCCTCGTGCATCCCCTCCAACATCAGGATAAACACGTCCACCAGCAATCCCAAGGCCAAAATCATCCCCACCATCACCATCGTGTTGAGGGTGTAGCCCATCATCCACAGAATGAAAATGGCTCCAGCAAAGGTGAGGGGAATGGCTAATCCGGCAATTAGGGCTTCGCGCCAGGTCAAGGCAATAAATAGGATGGCAAACACAAACAGGGAGGCTTGGAACACATTGCTGCCCAAGTTATTCAGCTCATCTTGAATCAGGTCCCGATCACTGTTGAGTACACGATATTCCATGCCAAAGGGCCAAATACTCGGGTCTTGAGACGCAGCTTCCATGGTGGCCAGAGCATCTTCCACCACCTGAATCGTGTCGCTGCCGGGAACTTTCACCACTTCCACGTTAATCGCCGGGGCAAAGTCTTCCCCTTGCCAACTGAGGGAGGCCCGATTCTCTTCCCGCTCCAAGCCCCGGTACACATCCGCGACTTCCTCTAGTCGCACCACCCGACTATCCGCTAGCCGACTCACAGGCAAATTTTCCAAATCGGAAAGGGTGCGAAAGCGGCTAAAAAAGCGGACTTGGGCACCGATGGCATCATCCCGTACTAAATCCCAGGAGCGATCGATATTGTGGTCTTGAATCGCGTCCCGTACCTGGGTGGAGGAGATTCCCAACGTCGTCAGGCGACTGGGGCGCATCTGGACGTGGATCACCTCTTCCCGGTTACCGCCCAGGTTGACCTCCCGCACATTTTTGACCGATTCCAAAACCTCTTGAATATCCTCGGCGGCTTGGCTCAAAATTCGGTTGTCCAACCCTGGCCCGGTCAAGGCCAAGCTGAGAATCGGAGCGTCCTGCTGGGAGAGTTGCTCAAAATCTGGAGTTTCCCGGCCTTGGGATTCAGACGGCAATTCCGGTTCGGCATCATCCACTTTGCCCCGCAACGCCTGAATCGATTCCGCCACCGGAGCCTCAGCTTTGAAGGATACATTGATAATTGAGAAAGAATTAAAGGAGGCGCTGGTAAAATCGTCTAATCCTTGAAGACTTTTAATTTCTTCTTCGATTTTATCCGTCACCTGGTTTTCAATGGTTTCTGCATCGGTGCCTCCCCAGGTAGTAGTAATCATGGCCCGGGCAATCTGGATATCTGGGTCGCCCTCTTTCACCATCGATAGGTAGCCCATCAAGCCGCCCATGATTAAGAGGAAGCAGAGAAGAATGGCAAAAATTTGGCGGGTAAAAAAGAAGCTCATTAGCCCAGAGGCTGGGGGCGGCTCAGGGGAAGAAGGGACGGGTTCAGGGGGAGGGGCGATCGCCACCGCAGCCCCATGATCGGGCGCAGGATTAGCGTGAGTGTCTGCTGGAGAGCCAGGATAAACCCCATGTCCGTTCCGCTGAACGCTGGCATTCGGGTCATCCGGTCTGTCTGGCAAGCGCGATCGTTCATCGGTTTTCATCGGCCCACCTCCTGACCTGCCTGTGCCTGACCCGCCTGATTTTGACCCACCAGTCTTACCGGAGTGCCATCCACCAGACGGTTCGCCCCTTCCGTCACCACCCATTCCCCAGCCGCAATGCCGCTGATAATTTCAACCCCATCCAGCCCTTCAATACCCCGCTCCACCTGACGTTGCTCCACCGTACCCGTGGCCTCATCCACCACAAAGGCATAAAAATTTTGGTCCCAGGCCAACAGTGATCCCAGAGGCACCATCACCGCATTGGGATTGGTTTTCGCTTCAATCCAGGCATAGGCCCGTCCCCCCACCCGCAAATTTCGTACCGACGGGAAGTTCCGAATGCTCACCTGAGTCCCCCGGCTACCAGGGGTTTGGGTCGGACTCACGGAAAAGATCCGGCCTCGGCTCCCCTGCTGTCGGGCAATATCGAGCAAATCATTCGTGCTAGCCCCTGCCGCTTGAGCCGCGCTCACATCTTCTTCCAACACTACATAGGCCAACTGTCCGGGGCGAATCGTTTCCGCATCCCCCGCCTGGAGTTCCAGTTCCACTTCAAATTCTTGGGGATTCACCAAAATAATCGGAGCTGATTCAATCATATCTTGGTCATTACTGATGTTGAGGCGCTGGGAATCCCAGTATTCCCCTTCCCGAATATTGATGTAGGCCACCACCCCATTAATGGGAGCCACCAACTGGGTATCTTCCAAGTCCACATTGGTTTCTCGCAATCGAGCTTGGGCCGCATCAATTCCGGCTGCCGCCGCTTCAATCTCATCTCCTGCGGCCCTCACATCCTGCTCCGCACTACGAACCGCCGCCTCTGCCTGCATCACCTGATTGGCATAAACATCGCGATCGCTCGCCGCAATCACTCCTTCCTCAAACAACCGCTCATAGCGCACCAACTCGGTCTTCGCCAACTCCAAATCGGACTTGGACTTATCGAAATTCGTTTCAGCCTGAATCAACGCCGCTTCCGCCTGCTGCTTTTGCTTCTGCGCCACCGTCAGATCCGCCTGGGCCGTATCGATCGCGGACTGTTGCCGCCGATCGTCGATGGTGGCCAACAGTTGCCCTTGGGTGACATAATCCCCCGCCCGTAAGTCCCGCCCATTCACCTTGGCGATCGTCTCAATATCCCCCTCCGCTTGAAAGGTTAGCACCCGCCGTCGCACCGGCCAGACAATGCCATCATCAAACACCCATTGCTGAGCCAACCGCTCCTCTGCTCGTACTGCCCGTACTGGGAGCCGAGCCGGGGCTACGACCGTTGGTTCAGGTTCAGCAGACGGCACCTGACGCAGACTTTGATAAGCTTTCCAACCGACTCCACCTAGAACGACCAACATTCCCAAGATGGCAACGGGCCAAATGGACTGGGGTTGGACGCTTTTAGGACGGGGCACGCTCATGGATTGCCGTGGCTGTTGGGGCTGTGCCTCAGCGGGTTGAGGCGCTGGCGGAGGTAAATCGGACTTGGGGGGCAACGGGGGGGATGGTTGGGAAGTGGAGTCGTCAGTCTTCATGGGATTGGGAATCGGTTGAGTTGGGAGATGTTAGGAAACCTTGAATGATGCTCCCATTAGAGCGTGCGATCGCCCCATCGTGTGCAATTGTTGAGGTTTATTTTAGGTTTGGAGAGGAAGGGCTGGTTGACTGACACAAATTGGGGCTTGGGCGCGGAAACCGCTCCCCTACAAGGAATTGGGACAATGTAGGGGTCAGGTCTCCTGACCCAAG
>JBFRWC010000092.1:0-14154 GCA_051439365.1 Leptolyngbyaceae cyanobacterium | reverse complement strand
CAATCAAGGGGTACGTCTGCTATCTACGCTGCTGGCAACCACTCGTGACATTAGCAATGCTAGTAGCGCCTTTGTTCCGGCCCAAGTGGGAGCGATCGCAGTTCGTTGGTCTGAAATTCGCAATCGTTTGAATCCAAGCCAAGCAAAATTTCTGACTCCAGTACTGGAAACAATAGCGATCGCACCGGAAGAAGCCGATGATATGGTGACAGAATCAGGTATGGTGCCATCACCACAACCCCCTAGGAAGAACTGGCTGGCTGAGTTGGAAACACAGGAGGAGCGCGATCGCCCTACTTTCTTTATCACCTATCTCCAGCAACAAATCGGCCAAGTGTTGCAACTCGATCCGACCCAGATCTCTGTTGAGCAAAACTTGATGGAATTGGGGATGGACTCCCTTATGGTGATGGAATCCATTAATCAACTGCGGCAAGATTTTCAATTGATGCTCTATCCCAGAGAATTTTACGAACATTCTAGCATCAGTGCCCTCGCCCAATATTTAGCGCAAGAATTTGCCAAAGAATTTGCTCAAGAATTTACCCAAGACTACACCGACGATGATATCTCCTCTACTCCAGATCAGCTCTCCATCACCGCACCGTTGATCATCCCCACCTTGCAAGGAGCCAGCGATCGCGTCACCCTCCATCAAGGTAAACGCTTACCCAATGCTGTATTCATTCTCTCCAGCCCCCGTTCCGGCTCCACCTTATTGCGAGTGATGTTAGCCGGACACTCCCGTCTCTTTGCCACCCCCGAACTCCATCTCTTGCCCTTCGATACCATGACCGAACGGCAGCAGCAATTGGGGGATGCTCATCTGAGTGAAGGACTAGAGCGATCGCTAATGGAACTCCACCAGTGGGACAGTAGCACCAGCCATGCCCAAGTCCAACAGTGGCTCGACCAAAATCTCTCGATTGCCGAGGTGTACGCCAATTTGCAAGCCAGCACCGCCCACCGTCTCCTGGTAGACAAATCCCCCACCTATGCCATGCATCGCCCCACCCTGGATCGGGCCGAGAGCTTATTTGAAAACGCCAAATATATCCATCTAGTGCGTCACCCCTACGCTGTGGTGGAATCCTTCGTGCGGATGCGCATGGACAAACTTTTGGGCATTGCCACCACCAACCCCTACGAACTGGCCGAACGTATCTGGAGCCAAAGCAACCAAAATATTCTTGATTTCGCCCAAACGGTAGACCGCGATCGCTACCACCAGCTACGCTACGAAGACCTCGTGCGTGACCCCAGCGCCGCCCTCAGCCAACTCTGTGAATTCCTCGACATTGACCTAGAACCCGCCTTGCTGAATCCCTATGACGGCGATCGCATGACCGACGGTGTACACGACCAATCCCTCTCCCTTGGCGACCCCAACTTCCTGTTACACCAACGCATTGATCCCGCCCTCGCCGACTCCTGGAAAACCATCGATTTGCCCCAAGCACTGAACGATGGGACGAAAGCGATTGCCCACCAATTCGACTATGAAATAAAGGCAGAAGGCAGAAGGCAAAATCTAAGGCAGAAGGCGGAAGGCGGAAGGCAGAAGGCAGAGGAACTTGCGCCAAAATCCAAAATCCAAAATCTAAAATCCAAAATTCCCTACACCGAGATTGCCCTTGATCTCAACGGTCTCACTCACACGATCTGCACTTGGGGTGATGAAAATGCGCCGCCCATCGTCTGTGTTCACGGCGTACTCGATCAAGGACTGATCTGGGCACCCGTTGCTCAAACCCTAGTCCAGCAAGGCTATCGTGTCATCGCCCCCGACCTCCGGGGCCACGGTTGTTCCACCCACGTCGGTCCTGGCGGCACCTACCACCTGCTCGACTTCCTCGCCGACCTCGACGCAATCCTCAACCACCTTGATATCAAGGTAGAAGGCAGAAGGCAGAAGGCAGAAGGTAACGACTCCCCAACTCCCCAACTCCCTAACTCCCTAACTCCCCAACCCATCACCCTCATCGGCCACTCAATGGGGTCCATCATCACTGCACTCTATGCCAGCAGTCGGCCTCAGCGAGTGCGATCGCTTTTCTTGATCGAACCAATTTTGCCGGGGGAAAAACATCAGTCCGTCACCGATCAACTCACCACCCTGCTGGAATCTCAGACCATCACTCCAGAGCAGCCCGTCTTTCCCGATGTGGCAACGGCAGCGCGACGGCTGCGTCAGGGTACACCTTCGCTGACAGAGGAGTTTTCGTTGCAATTGGCTCAGCGCATCTGTGTTCCAGCCAATCCAAATTCTGGTGATCAATCGGTGCGGTGGACCTGGGATGCCAAGTTACGCGATCGCACAGGCATCGGGTTTCGACGGATGCCCTTTGGTCGAGCCGATTATTTACAACTGTTGAGTCAGCTAGGGATGGATGTGACCGTGGTGTATGGCGATCGCAGTACCTTCAACCGTCCCGATGATTTAGTGGCTCAAACGGAAGCGCTGGCCCATGCTAAACGGATTACTTTATCTGGTGGTCACAATATTCATTTAGATGCCTCAATGGAATTGGCTAGGCTGATTCTGAATGAAATTGAGGGATGAAAAGGTATGGCTTGAGTTAAAAATACTTAAGATCCTTGGGTGAGCGTTTTTGGGTGAGTGTCCTTGAGTGAGGCTCTTTGAGAGAGTGAACGGGTAACAAGTGTAGCGTAAGTTTGCACTTCTCCACGCTGCTGTAACAAGAGCGATCGCTTACGCTACACTGGCATTCAGACCCTTTCTTGTGCGAATGTTTGATCGCATTCTATCTCGACCATGCTAAATCTGATTGACCAACTGGCTACTGAACTGTCCCTGCGACCCCAGCAAGTGGAACAAGCTCTTGCCCTATTTGCGGAAGGCGCAACCATTCCCTTTATCGCCCGTTATCGAAAAGAACGGACGGGGGAAATGGATGAGACCCAGTTGCGGGAGTTGAGCGATCGCCATACCTATCTCTCAGAGTTAGCCGATCGAAAGGTCACGATTCTCAAGTCAATTGAGGAACAGGGCAAACTCACTCCAGAATTGCGGCAAGCCATCGAAACCTGTTTGTCGAAAACAGATTTGGAAGACTTGTATTTGCCCTACCGACCCAAGCGCCGCACCAGGGCGACGATGGCGCGGGAGAAGGGCTTGCAGCCGTTGGCCGACTGGCTGGAATCGTTGAATACTCCCCAAGCTAAGACGACATCCTTAGCCGATGAGGCGGCGAAGTATGTGACGGATGCGGTGGCTACGCCTGAGGAAGCCTTACAAGGTGCGTCGGATATTTTGGCGGAGGCGATCGCCGAGGATGCTACGATTCGCGCCTGGTTCCGGGAGCACTTGCTGACCAAGGGTGTGGTGGTATCGAAAATCAAGGAGAAGGATCATCCTGAAGGTTCCACCAAGTTTGAGATGTACCGGGATTATTCTATTCGTGTAAAAGCGATCGCTCCCCACAATCTCCTCGCTCTGTTTCGGGGCCAATCCGAAAAAATTCTCTCCTTTGACCTGGATTTTGACCTGGATACGGTGCTGACCTATTTGGAGCAGCGGCAAATTCGCACCAAAGTTCCAGCGGTGCGTCAGTTTTATCAGGCAATGTTAAAGGATGCCTTTACTCGCTTAGTGAAAAATTCTGTCACCAGCGATGTCCTCGCGCAGAAAAAGTTAGAAGCGGATATTGAATCCATTCGCACCTTTGAGGTGAATCTGCGGGAGTTGTTGCTGTCCAGTCCAGCGGGAATGAAGCCGACGTTAGGAATGGATCCGGGCTTCCGCACGGGCTGTAAAGTGGCGGTGCTGGATCAAACGGGTAAGTTTTTGGAATTTAAGGCAATTTATCCGTTTCAATCAGAGCGGCAAAAAGCGCAGGCGGTGGAGGTGCTGACCCGTTTCATCAACCAGTACAATGTAGACCTGATTGCCATCGGCAACGGCACGGCGGGTCGGGAGACGGATGCGTTTGTGGGTGAGGTTCTGAAAACCCTGGAGCGTCAACCGATTAAGGTGATGGTGAATGAGGCGGGGGCTTCGGTGTATTCGGCGAGTAAAGTGGCGATCGCCGAATTTCCTGATTTGGACATCACCGTGCGGGGGGCTATCAGCATTGCCCGTCGCCTCCAAGATCCCCTGGCAGAGTTAGTTAAAATCGACCCCAAGTCCATTGGTGTGGGCCAGTATCAGCACGATGTCGATCAAAAGTTATTGAAGAAAAAGCTAGAAGAGACGGTGGAGAGTTGTGTGAATTATGTGGGGGTGGACTTAAACACGGCTTCCAAAGAACTGCTCACCTTTGTGTCCGGCCTCTCTAGCACCGTCGCCAATAACATTATTGCCTATCGCAATGAAAATGGAGCCTTTGGCGATCGCCGTACCCTGCTCAAAGTCAGTAAACTGGGACCAAAAGCATTTGAGCAATGTGCTGGATTCTTACGAATTCGGGATGGCAAAAATCCCTTGGATAACACCGCCGTCCATCCAGAAAGTTACGGCGTGGTGAAAGCGATCGCCACCGATCGGCAAGTCCCCCTAACCGAACCCACCACCCTGGCCGCCACCCTCAATCCCAGCGACCTCAAGCGTTACGTCACCGACACCATCGGTCTACCCACCCTCAAAGACATTCTGGAGGAACTCGCCAAACCTGGACGTGACCCCCGCGCCCAGTTCACCTACGCCACCTTCAAAGAAGGCATCAATGACCTAGCCGATTTGCGGGAGGGAATGCAGTTAGAAGGAGTCGTCACCAACGTAGCCAACTTTGGAGCCTTCGTGGACATCGGGGTCCATCAAGATGGGTTAGTGCATATTTCCCAAATGGCCGATCGCTTTGTCTCCGACCCCAAAGAAGTGGTCAAAGTGGGCCAAGTGGTCAAAGTGCGAGTCATGGAAGTCAACGAAAAACTAAAGCGGATTGGGCTGTCCATGCGGAGCGACACCGCTTCCCAATCCCCTAGGGGCGGAACCAAGAGCCAACCCAAACCTGCCAAATCTGTTCCCCACTCCTCTGAAAGCGGCAGAACTGGCAAACAACCAAGAAAAGGATCGAAATCTGCCCCGAAATCTGCCCCAAAGCCCACCGACGCTTCCACCCCATCCTTATCGGATTTACAGGCCAAATTTAATAAAAAGCTGTAGCTGTGATGAATATCTCTGAAATAAGCTGACTGTAGAACCCCGGCTTCTTCAAGAAGCCGGGGTTCTGAGCCACCACTTGTCCTTAAAGTAAACGTGGGGTGCGTGATAACACACCGTTTCCAGTTAGGCTTTAAGAGCAAGAAACCTGCGAGAAATCACCTAACATTAATGTTAACGAACAACTAACATTGACCAACCATAATGCCTGCCATGTCTGATTTACCATCTGTGCGATCGCTCCCCACCCAAATTCTCACCCCCGAAGCCTTTGCTCCCTTTGGTCAAGTCATCGGCCCTAGTGTGGATGGGGCCGCCTATGGAGTCGATGATGCCCAACTGGAACTGAGCCAGGGCATTCCCCGATTCTATATCATGAAACTGGAAGCGCGGGGCCGACACTTCACCCACATTACCCGGCATCAAGCGTGTACCCAGTGTTTGGGGTCACTGCACGGGCAAGAGTGGCTGATGGCAGTCGCCCCACCCGGACCCAATGATAAGCCTGACCCGGAGAAGATTACCGCCTTTCGGATTCCGGGCGATCGCTTTATCAAGTTAGAAGTCGGCACTTGGCACGCCGGACCCTACTTTGATCAACCTGTGGTGGATTTTTACAATCTGGAACTGAGCGATACCAATGTGGTGGATCACCATACCTGTAATCTTAAAACCGCATTTGGGTTGGAGTTTGAGATCGCGTAGGCCAAATTCCGTTGCCCCCTCCCGTTACCCCATCAGGGAGGCGAAGTTTACTCATCGTCGGTGAGGGGCAAGGAAAACTCTAGGGGTAAAGTTTGGGCGGCTTCCCCATCCAAGTTCCAAATGATTCCTTTGATCTGAATGGTACTTGCATCAGCAGGTAAGGTCAGGCGAGTCCGGAAAGGGACTGTTGCTTTGGGACTAGGCGCATCAAAGTACATGGAGCCTTTGGCCGATGCATCAGCGGTTAAACGGCCTTCATAATCTAGGGTTGCAGCGACAACCGTGCTGTCAGTGTGATTGGTCAAACAACCCACAATGGTGTAAATTCCCCCTGCTGGAGGAGTGTCAGGGTCAATCTGGATCTGGCTGAGGGTGAGGGTTTGGCCTGGACTAGCGATAATCGCTGGACAGTTGGCGATCGCCGCATCAGGAGGCTGAAGAGTGGTGGCAACAGGACTCGCCGTATTGGTGTCCTCAGTCTCAGTGGTTGGAGTCGCCTCAGGTTCAACATCAGCCCCAGTTTCAGCGTCAGATCCCGTTGCTGCCGTCGTTCCATCCTCATCTGGTGGGGCGGTGGGAAATGCTTCTGGAGGGGGATTACCCGTGGACTCATCCGCATCGTTGGTGGTGTTGGGGGCGATCGCTTCCCCAGCAATCACCTGGTACCAATTGCCCCCATAGGATTGGATAGAATAGCCCACCAGCCCTGCAATGGACCCAAAGGTGAGGGCAGAAACAAGGGCTAGCAAGATAGAACTGGCAGGCTTATTATCTGAAGAGGGACTCTGACCGTCTCCATCGTTCTCAGTGCCGTCAGCGTTGGTGCCGCCAGCGTTGGTGCCATCAGCGTTGGTGCCATCAGCGTTGGTGCCGTCAGTCTCGACGTTGTCTAAGACACCAACAGCACTCTCTGAGTCTACTTCCTCTTCTGTGCTCGCTCCTGAGGTTGCCGAAACCGATCGCTGTGGCTCAGAGATCCCAGTCCCCTCCGCTGTCTCTAACGCTTCTAATCCATCGGTTGACCCGTTGGAGAATGGGTCAACCGATGAGTTCTCGTCTAGGTCTGAATGGTCAAGATTTTGAATCGGTAGGCGAAGGACGGGGAGTTGGGGCGATGGTGTGTCATCGGGTTCATCCTCAGCGAGTTCATCCTCAGCGAGTTCATCCTCAGCGATCGCATCGGTCAAGTCTAAGTTGGAACTAATCAGATCATTCAGATCATCTAGTTGTCCCGTTTGGATGGCCTGCTCTAGGGCTGAATCCAAGGCATTCGCCCCAGACTCAGGCAATGGGGCGTTGAGAGATGGGGCGGTGCGCTCCATCCCAGCAAGACTAGCATCCGTGCTCCCCGTTTCCGAGAGCGTATCCATTGAATCAGTGATGCCCTCATCAGGATCAAACGGAATTTCACTTTGAATTTTAGTCGTTACTTCTTGCATCGCATCCGCGACGATCTGGTCAATTGTATCCATAGACAACTCGTCATCGAGGGATAATTCGTCAACCAGAGGGGTGCCTGTTTCGTATTTATCATAGGGTTGATCGACTGCGGTCGGGGCGGTCGGGAATGATTCCGGTGAATTCTCGTCTGCTGTGGATGGAGGGAGCGATGCGGATGGACTTTCGGCCAACGGAGGCTGGACCACCGTGACAGGGGACGGCAAGGGGGGAACAACTGGTGGTGTAGCTGTAGGAGGTGGAGGGGGGGACTGGGGTGGTGAGCTAGTGGGGGACGATGCTGCATCCAATGTAAAAACCTGGCTCCACGGTTGGCCAGGATTGGATTGAGCCTGCCCCACCAGTTCAACCATTGTAATGTCTGGAATATTCAGATTTTGGATGCCATTTTGGACAAATTGGGTCAGTACGGCTTGGTTGACAACATTGGCAGAGGTGAGCAGAACTTGGAGGCGATCGCCATTCCGCGCCACCGTTGCTTCAATCCCTTTGGGCTTGAGCGAATGATTCATCAATTGAGCGATCGCCTCTGGATCGCCCTGTTTTGCCTGTTGTAAAAGTTGAGGTGTTGTCATGACGAAGAAACCCAGTGCCAATGGTTTGGTAAACGCTCCAGACCCAAGCTGATGCCGATTTGGCGGCTAGCTTACTAGAACTCTATAGCAATTTGGTAGAATTGTGGCACCTGATTTCCGGAGTCGTCCTCCCACTTTCTTTCTCCATTACTGGATGAGCGGTCCTCCATGTGTTCTCACTGTTCCTAAACTGTCATGATGAGTATCCGTTTTGTCCATTCGCTGTTAGCCTAATTAACTCAACCTACCGTCTTCCCATCTCTTTCATCCTCACTAAACCCACTGCTATCTCCAGCCGCTAAGCCCATGAGTATTGGATACGTCGCGTTAGTCCTCCATGCACACCTCCCCTTTGTGCGTCACCCCGAAAGTGACTTTGTGCTGGAGGAAGAATGGTTATTTGAAGCCATGACCGAAACCTATATCCCCTTACTCCTGGTGTTTGAGGGATTGCAACGGGACGGTGTAAATTTCAAAATTACCATGAGCCTGACACCCCCTTTGGTGTCCATGTTGCGGGACGCACTGCTGCAAGAGCGCTACGATCAGTACCTCACTCGTCTGGAAAAATTGGCAGCCTTAGAGGTCGATCGCAATGGTCACAACGGCCACATGAACTATTTAGCCCAGCATTATGCCAATGAATTTCATCGGGTGCGGGATGCCTGGGAACGATATAACCATGATTTAGTCTCCGCTTTCAAAGTCTTTTTGGACAGCGGCAATCTAGAAATAATTACCTGTGGGGCTACCCATGCCTACTTTCCGCTGATGAAAATGTATCCCGAAGCGGTGTGGGCACAGATCCAGGTGGCCTGTGAAAGCTACGAGGAACATTTTGGTCGTGCTCCCAAAGGGATTTGGCTACCAGAATGTGCCTATTATGAAGGGGTGGAGCGGATGCTGACGGATGCCAAGCTCCGCTATTTCCTTACCGATGGCCACGGCATTCTCTACGCCCGTCCTCGCCCTCGCTTTGGCACTTATGCGCCGATTTTCACCGAAACGGGCATTGCTGCCTTTGGTCGTGATCATGAATCGTCTCAGCAAGTCTGGTCTTCGGAGGTGGGTTATCCCGGTGCGTTTGAGTATCGGGAGTTTTACCGGGATTTAGGCTGGGATGCTGATTATGACTATATTAAGCCCTACATTATGCCCAATGGTCAGCGTAAAAACGTTGGCATCAAGTACCACAAAATTACGGGCAAGGGTCTCAGCCTCAGCGATAAGGACCTCTACGACCCCTATTGGGCCAGGGAGAAGGCAGCGGAACATGCGGCTAACTTTATGTTCAATCGGGAAAAGCAAGTGAGTCATTTATATGGCATCATGCAACGCCAGCCGATTGTGGTGTCTCCCTATGATGCTGAGTTGTTTGGCCACTGGTGGTATGAGGGACCGTGGTTTATTGACTACTGGTGTCGTAAGTCTTGGTACGACCAAGATACCTACACCATGACTCATTTAGCCGAGTATTTGCAAACCAATCCCACCCAGCAGGTCTGTCGTCCGTCCCAATCCAGTTGGGGCTATAAGGGGTTTCATGAGTATTGGTTAAATGAGGCCAACTCTTGGGTGTATCCCCACTTGCATAAGGCGACGGAGCGGATGATTGAGTTGGCCCAGCGGGAACCAGAGGATGAGCTGACTGGGCGATCGCTCAACCAAGCCGCGCGGGAGGTGCTACTGGCACAATCCTCAGACTGGGCCTTTATTATGCGAACGGGGACGATGGTCCCCTATGCAGTACGGCGGACGCGATCGCACCTGATGCGATTCAACAAACTCTGGGAAGATGTCACGATGGGTAAAGTTGACGCAGGTTGGCTGGAAAAGGTGGAGGCCATTGATAATATTTTCCCTAGCATCGACTATCGGGTGTATCGGTCTTTAGGGGATGGAGTGATGGAGTGATGGGGGGATGGGGTAGATGGAGAGTATTTCAGCTCGTCATCAACTCGTAGTCGTCCACTAGTCAACTCGTAGGATGCCGTTAGCACCAGCGTAACGCACCAAGTGTTCAGCCAGTAAAAACCCCCAGGTCAAGACCCAGGGGAGAGGAGTGCGTAGTACAAATTCGCAAGCAATAATGTGTTGAATTAACCCTAGATTCTTAATCCAGGTATACCGCAAAATCTCAGAGAGCCACCATCGTAATTGTACGGACACAAGCCTGGATTCTAGGCAAAATCTCCATGACTATCCGGCTCACTGTCCGTAATTGCTCGCAAGTACAATGACTCGCAAGTACAATTACTCGCAAGTAATAGACATATTGTCGATCCACACACGGGGACAAATCCCGCCAGGGGTAATTTCAAAATCTGATTCAACAAAGAGAATGGATTGGAGGACTTCACGAATATCGCCAGCAATCACGGCTGAATCAATGCTGCGGCGATCGCCCCGATTCACTAACCAACCATCAAAGGGCAGGGAGAAAGACCCTTGCAGGGCATTCACCCCAGCATGGAGGGCGCTCAGATCGTCCACCAAAATCACATTTTCAGCAGAGTCTAAAGAGTAGGTTTCTGTTGCCGCTTTGCCCGGAAAAATATGGTAGAAGTTAGGGCTAATGCTGACCTTTGCGCCAATGTTAGCGTTTCCAGTAGGGGTCGCCTTCAGCCGCTTTGCCGTACCAGAACTGTGAATAAAGCTCGTTAACACTCCTTCCGTTAGAATCGGGACGCGACGAGTTGGGGTGCCTTCCCCATCAAAGGTAGAAATGGCCACATTATCTTGATGGAGGGCATCATCACAGACAGACAACAAGGGGGATGCAATAGTACTGCCTAGAGAATCTGGTGTAGAGAGGCTCTGCTTATCCAAAATGCTTTGGGCATTGAACAAGTTACCGAATGCGCCCCACAAACTCAAAAATGCCTCAGGGGAAAAAACGACCCGATACTTGCCCGTTTGGACCTTTTCATAGTCCAGATGGCTGATCGTCTTTTCCGCTGCTTCCTTGAGGCATCCTTCAATATCCAGCTTATCCAAGCTGCGACTCACCCGGTAAGCGCCTGCACTACGAGGTTTGCGGCCTTCCTGTTCGGTTTTGCTGTAGAGGTAAAGGGTAGCGTAGGAGCCCTGCTCGTGGCGCAGCGCGCCCTCACTGTTGAGGTAGAACTTGTCCACGTCCCGCTGGGAAAGACCATTGTAGGGAACGCCAGCGATCGCCTCATGGGCACCCAACAACTGCTTTTCCGCATCCAGTAGGGTGGTGATCAGACTGGAAACATCCGCCTGGGGAGCAGTGCGATCGCCCACCTCGGCAATGTCAGCAGTCGCTTCTGGGCTGAAGTCAGGGACGTTTTCTTTGGGACCAAAGGCGCTGGCTTCCGAGGCCATTTGCAGGGCCAACTGGATGCCATTAGGATCGACATCGGTAGTGGAGGTCACACCAATTGTATTATCGGCATTCCACACCCGCACAATCACACTGGCCCGATTGGAGGCTTTCACCTGCTTAGGTTCACCGTGGTCCACCTGCACGCTGTTTTCATCTACCGATGATCCGTAGATATCGTATTTCTTAATCCCTAGCTCCTTAGCACCAGATGCAGCGTAGGATGCGATTTCAGTAACAGTGGGCATTTTTCCCCCATTTTTCTTTGGATAGACGGACTAGAGCGATCGACGCTTGAATATCGACGCTTGAATTTAGAGTGACTCAGATGCAACCTGCTAGATGGCTTGATATCTGCGTTTACTCTATCGCTCATCATACGTTCATCATACCTAGGCTTATCCCAAGTGACATGTCTAAGCCCTGCCAGCCTTTTGGTCTAGATCATAGACCTTGCAAACGCAGACATCCGTTCCTTGAGGGTAGAATAGCGCTGCTGGCTCAATTCAAGGTTGAGGATTGGAGTTAGTCGAGGATGATCTGTAATAATTAGGATGTACCATGCTTGATGCGAGTTACCAATCAGCCTGTTCTGGACATACTTACGAGGTCAATCGCGGGGTCAATCGGCGGCAATTTCTCCAAGGGTCAGGGTTGCTGGGAATGGGTGGAATCATTCATGTTTGTGGGCGATCGCCTCACACCATTTTGTCCCACCCAGCACCCATTTTAGCCACGACCAGTCCAGCCAGCGTGAATCACCCCCCCTCTGGTCTTCAGTGGCGGACCTTATCCCAGCCTGCTGTGACCGTTGATGCCAGAGGAACCGTGATTCAGGCAACCCCTGTTACCGTCCAAGTGTTTGAAGAGCCATTAGGCTGTGATCCACTGGGCAATGCGGTCACTCTGACAATGGTTAAAATTCCAGCGGGTGAGGCCAGAATTGGATCACGGCCCTCTGAAATGGGATGCTTTGATCACGAAAAGCAGCCCTGCATCGTGCCCATGCCATCTTTTTTTATGGGCATGACTCCCATTACCCAACAGGTTTACGCAACAGTAATGGGAACTCACCTATCTAGCGATTGGGGCCGTCGCCACGGGTTACAAGCGGACAAGCCCGTGGTGGGGATTGGCTGGAAGGAAGCGATCGCCTTTTGCCACGCTCTCAGCTACCGTACGGGCAACGCCTACCGCTTACCGACTGAAATCGAGTGGGAATACGCTTGTCGGGCTGGAACCCAAACCCCGTTCCACTGTGGACCCACCCTCACAGGAGCGATCGCCAATTACAATAGCGCGATCGCCTATGATGCCGAACCCGTTGGCCCACCCCGCGATACCCTCACTCCAGTCGGGCAGTTTTCCCCCAATGCTTTTGGCTTATTCGATCTGCATGGCAATGTGTGGGAGTGGTGTTTTCAATCTTGTTCTGATCAGCCACATTCTGAGCAGCCCTATGCTGGGCAACCTGTCTTACGAGGCGGAGCATGGAATAGCTATCCCTGGGTTTGCCGTTCAGCCACCCGGTTAAATCGGCGATCGGGTGAGGCTTCCCAGACCTTGGGTCTTCGGGTGATTGGCCTGATTAACTAACGGCAGAAGACAAAAGGCAGAAGGCAAAAGGCAGAAACGACGGGCTAGCGATGTTGGTTCGTCCAAAGGTCGTCTGCAACTGATAGGGAATCTGAATCTGCCAATACAAAAGATACCAAAGGCGAGGGGTGGCGGGGTGAGTCATCTCAGAAAACGTGTAAAGCCCCAGAGCTTTTGCACTCCAAGGCTTTTGAGGATCGTATTTGTACGATGGAGATCGCTTCCCAGATCCCCAGTTTTTGAGGATAACCATGCGATCGCGAACTAGGTTTAGTGGAAAACAAGGGATCTGAACCCAGTGCTAGCTAATGTTACCTCGTAGTCCCGAGGGTTCAGCACTGCTGTCAAAACTGCCGTCAAACGGTAGATCGCAGGTCAAGATCCACATAAATAGTGGACAAACAATCAAGCTCATCATAGCAATCAAGCCAATCACCATGAGGCCATCACTTAAATCAGATGTGAGTGCAAAAAACATATGGATTCCTCTCCTGAAGTTGTGTCTGTCTTGTGCGTTTCTATATACTTATACTTCCCATAAGTTGGGCTAGGGTTTCGGAAAGCAGGCACAACTCTTGACAAACGTTACAAAGCTTGAAATGAAACGTTACGTTTTGGGGTCTTGTTCCTGGAGCCAAACTTGATAGAGATCGGGGCGGCGATCGCGGGTTCGTTCAATTTGTTGCTGTTGTCGCCATTGTTCAATCTTGCCGTGATGGCCCGATCGCAACACGTCTGGAACGTCCCAGCCTCGAAACGTCGGTGGGCGGGTGTACTGGGGGTAGTCCAGCAAATTGGCTTCAAAGCTCTCTTTTTTGAGGGATTCTTCCTTGGCTACGGTACCGGGCAGTAGTCGTAGCACTCCATTCAGCAGGGTCAGGGCCGGAATTTCGCCACAGGTCAAGACAAAATCTCCCAGGGATACCTCACGGGTGACGAGATGCTGCCGCACCCGCTCATCTACGCCTTCGTAATGGCCACAGACCAACACCAACTGATCGTAGGTGGTCAGGGATTGGAACATCCCTTGGTTCATGGGTTGCCCTTGGGGAGTCATCAACAGGATCTCCCGCTGGGCCAAACTCGGTAAGGATTCCACCGCCGCAAACAGTGGCTCTGGCTTCATTAACATGCCTACCCCGCCCCCGTAGGGTTCGTCATCTACCCGATGGTGTTTGTCCGTTGTAAAATCACGGGGATTGGTGAGATGAACGTGAGCGATGCCCCGTTGCAACGCTTTACCAATCAATCCAGATTGGAGAGGAGTGGTGAAAAAATCCGGAAATAGGGTCACTAGGTCAAATCGCACGATTCTAAATTTTGGCTGTACCAATTAACAGGTGGTCCCATCG
>JBFRWC010000091.1:0-12622 GCA_051439365.1 Leptolyngbyaceae cyanobacterium | reverse complement strand
GTATTGAAATCCAGTAGACGCTCGCCAACCATCCCAACCCAACCATTCATCCAACGGACGGCTGAAACTCACCCCTCCCCCCAACCGCTGGACACGGGGGCGATCGCCATCATCCAGATCCGTTTGGTTACAGTTGAGATCGTTGCGCTGTTCACAAAGATCAACCTCGGTTTCTCCGCCATCAAAAATCAACGAAATGGAGCGGCGCAAGAACGAGTTGACCGTGTAGGAGGTGCGATAGGGGTCAGTGGCAATCCAGGGATCGGTGAAGCGAACGTCAAATAACAATTCCCGCTGCCCCACCTGAACCTCGGCCCCCAGGTTTTGATTATTCCCCCCCAAATTTTGCTGCTGATAGCTAGCGCTCCCGAAGAAACCACTGGCCGAGCTAAAGCCAGCCCCCGCCGCGATCGACCCAGTGCTGCCTTCAATCACGTTGACGATCACGTCCACCTTGCGCGGGTCTTCTCCCGGATTCAGCGACACCCGCACATCATCAAAGATGCCCAAGCCAAAGACACTCTGCAAATCTCGCTGAATATTCCTCTGATTAAACACATCCCCAGGTTGGGACTCAAACTCACGGGTGACGATAAAGTCGCGAGTTCTGCCCCCAATGGGATTGCCCTCTTCATCTTCAGCAAACCCATCATCGTCCAAAAACTGGACTTCAATGTCCTCAATGATCCCCTCGGCCACCACCAAGGTCACTTCGCCCTCGTCGGATATTTGGGCATCTACCACCTGGGCCAGGACATAACCATTTTCAGAGTAGACTTCGTAAAGCTCGTTAATGCCGATTTGAAACGTTCCCAACGCTAAGGTGTCTTCGGCAAATTCTGGCGGAACTCGGTTGAGGGTGCGGCCATATTGGGGGGAGAAGATGGCATCCACCACCTGATCCATCGTGAGGTCTTGGTTGCCAAACCGCAGCGTTTCCCCAGATGCGGCTAATGCACTGCCTGCCAGGTTCACCCCTGTGAGGATCGGGTTGGGGGTGACATCCACTGTCAATCGGACTCCCAAGGGCGTGTCTTCCAGCCCTGCCTGAACCCCAGAAAACAGACCCGTTGCAAAAATAGCGTTAATATCGTTTTGAAGCTGAGATTCGGTAGCCGTTTGCCCCGGTTCCGTTTGAATCGCTCGGTACACGGTATCCCGGAGATCGGGGCGATCGTCAACCCCAGTGACATTGACTTCAATGATTAGAACCCGTTCTTCTGCTGGCGATGGGGTAGGCGATGGAGTAAATGGGGTCAGTCCAGGCGGAGGTGCACTAGGAGGGGATACGCTAGGTGTAGGCTCTGAGCTGTCCTCAGCTTGCTTCCCCATTGCTTCCTCTGGGAGTGGAGTGGCCACAACGGTGGCTGCATCCGCTGTTTCGACAACTCCAGACGGCTCATTTTCCTCAGCCATTATAGCAGAAGTCGCGAATGAGGTGTCGTTCTCTAGGGAATCATTACCCAGAGCGCCGTTGCTCAAAGTACTGTTGCTCAAAGTACTGTTGCTCAAAGTGCTGTTGTTTAGGGTGTCATTTCCTAAGGGATCGTTGCTTAGAGCATCATGGCCCAGAGAGTCACGGTCCAGAGATTCACGGCCCAGAGAGTCATGGCCCAGAATATCGTTCTCCAGAGCGTCGCTGCCTAGAGGAGGGTTGCTTAGACTGAGGTCATCTTCATGAGCCACTGCCTGGGTTGCTCCGTGAGCAAGGTCGTGAGCGGCTTCGGGCATCATTGCGGGAGCAGAAACAGAGGGCTTTCGAGGGGCGATCGCTCCCTCTCCCGTCCCGTTGTCGTAATTCTGAGAACCACTCTGGCCATCCAGGGCAGGCCACTTTTCCCCCAACACCGATGAGGTTGCGATCGCCCCCTCCGATTCCAGTGCAGGTTGTGAAGCCATCACCCAAACGACATCAGGCTGGCCTGAAATTAAGTGCCCACCTTGGACCCATTCAACAGCTTGGGCAGATGGGACACCACCCACACCAGCCGAAAAAGCCATTGACGCAAGCAAAACAGGAGAAAAACGCATATTCCTCGATTGGTTAATTGTCTCCACACACCAAAAGCCGCATCAATGCAGACGAAACCAGGATAGCCCTATTTCATCCATCAACGCAGACTCCAGACTACCATCAACACCCTCACCAGTGCGGTGATGAACTCTATATCCAGCACCCTTCTCTATCCACATTGAGTCAACTGACAACCCTGATCTACACAGATGCAAATATTACTCAATGTCAACAGATATGTAGTTTGCAAAAATTCTACAGCATTACTGGTATTTGCATGTAGGGCCACCTGAAAAATTGCCCTCGACAAAGTTACCCGGAATTTTTAGGTCCCAGTCATTGAAAGTCCCCAGCCTTAGTCATCGGATGGCGATCGCAGCTAGACACCCAGAACTCGCGCTAACACCTGCTGGTATGCGCCTTCCACATTACCCAAGTCATGGCGAAATCGATCCTTATCCATCACCCGCCGTTCTGGATCAGTTTCAGTTTGATCCCAAAAGCGGCAGGTGTCAGGGCTGATTTCATCTGCTAGTAGCAACACTTGCTTCCCGTCCAAGCCAAATTCCAGCTTAAAGTCCACTAAGGTAATGCCACACTGGTCAAAAAATTTACTCAGAATCCGGTTGATTGCTAGCGCCAGGGTTTGGAGTTGCTCGACTTGGGCCGGAGTCGCTAGGTTTAACACTCGAATGCGATCGCCTGTCAATAACGGATCACCCAAGTCATCGTTTTTGTAATAGAACTCCACCAACGGCGGGGAGAGGGGCGTACCCACAGGCAACCCCGTTTCCCGACACAAACTCCCAGCGGCAAGATTCCGCACCACCACCTCCAGGGGCACAATCGTCACCTCTTGCACTCGCATCGTGGTGGCAGAAGGGGTATCAATCCAGTGAGTCCGAATCCCCTCAGCCTCTAGTAAGCGAAAGAGGTGGGTCGAAATAGCACAATTAATTTCGCCTTTGCCGCGAATCGTTCCTCGCTTCTGGGCATTGAATGCCGTAGCATCGTCTTTAAATACACTAAGGATAATACCAGCCTCATCGGTCGGATAGAGAATTTTGGCTTTGCCTTCGTAGAGCTTTTGGGTCGTATTCATAATGCGATCGCGCCTATGGGTAGTGGGTGGTGGGGAGTGGGGAGTGGGGGGTGGGGAGTGAGTCAGGCATCCAGGGAAACCACCGCTTCTACCGCAGGGTCAACCGAAGAATTACCAGGGGGATCACCAGGAGGATTGGCAGAATTGACGAGGGGCGATCGCCAGCACAGATACCAGGCTGGCCCCAAAAACGGAATCAGCGAGATAAGCCCCCAAAGCCAGCCCCGATCCATTTGCCGCCGAGCAATATCATCGGGCAATAACACCACAAACAACAAGCTCAAAATGCAAAAGTCCAAACTCATCACATGGATAAATCGACTGGTCTGCCACTGATCCAAAAAACTAGCCCAATCGCCAGTGATCAGCCCAAACAGGATCAGCCCTGCTCCCGACAATAAGAGCAGCCAACCCAACCAAGCCGATTCCGTCAACCGGATCAAATCACTTTCAGCCCCCGAAAACCGAGGGTTATCCCGTCTCAACGTCAGGTAAGGCAACAGCGCAAATGCGCCCAAGCCAAAGGAAAGCACAACAAAGGGCCATGCGGGAACTCGTCGGGATGGGGCATCGTCACCCTCACAGGCAGACCTTTGCCCATCTACCAACAACACAGCCGCATAAACCATGGGCCACAATCCCATAATGCTAAACAAGGCAGCGATCAAGGGATCGATCCCACTCCACTTAAAGGTCGATAGAGCCACAATCAAATCCAACGTGCCATCCTGATCGGGTGGAGCAAATCCAAAACTATAGATCAGCAAACCTACCCACAACAGGCCCAATCCAATCCGTTGCATTACTCCCCCCTGTCCTTGTGTCCAGTTCCAGGACATTAATATCGTTCACTACCATACACTATGTCATCGCCATACACCCGCCCAGCCTTGCCAGCTCAATCGGGGAGTAAAAATGGAAAAGAATATTAAGAATAGCAAGATTATCCGGCAGATCATCTTAAATAGAGTCGTAGTCCCATAGGAAATCCGAATCTAGCCGCATCTCACCTTCCATTCCCTTCTCAGTCCTACTGACCCCTTTCCCACGCGCTTCGCAACATTAAGGTCGTAAGGTTCAGTGATATCCAGCAAGATTTTTTTTCCTAGATTCTTTATATTTTAATTATCCTCATATTTGTTCACGTCAATGCGGGGGAGATCCTCAGTCATTGTGTTGGACCATTGCTATCTTTGTCTTTCTATCTCTATTCTTCATTAGTCATATCAATGATCCCCATTTAGCAAGACCATGGTCTAACGTTGAGGCAATAGTGGTTTGGCATTAGGTCCGTCATGCAGGTGGGATGAGCTATGGATGTAGAAACGGTCTTAAGGTTTTATGAAGCAGGTCAGCGAGATTTTGCTGGAGTCGATTTGCAAGGGGCCGACCTGAGTGGGGTCACACTCATCGGGGTGGATCTAAGCGGCGCGAATCTAACTGGAACCAATTTTTGTCGGGCATTTTTGACAGGCTCCAACTTGTCCGATGCTTTTCTTAATTGGGCCGATCTTCGGTATGTCAAGATGAGCGACGGGAAGATGTCCGGAGCCGATTTGACCCGGGCAAACTTAAGTGGAGCTTTTTTGGTGCAAGCCTCCTTGGCCAACGCCAAGATGAGCGGGGCGACCTTAGCCCATACGAATCTCAGACGGGCCAATCTCGAAGCCTGTAATCTCTGTGGCACGAACTTGAGGGGTATTAACCTTCGGAATGCCAATCTCTATCGGGCGAACTTAAACTGGGCGAATTTATCCGGTGCTCGCCTCAGTGGGGCCAATCTCAAAGGTGCATTTCTCACGGATGTTAACCTCCATAGGGCTTATCTGAATGGGCTTGATTTGCAGGGCGTGGACTTGAGTGGAGTTAATTTGAGCGAGGCCAAGCTCTGTGGGGTCAATTTTGAGGGGGCCAATCTAGCGGCTAGCAACCTGCGGGCGGCGATGCTGAAAGAGGCACGGCTCAAGGGGGCTAATTTGTCACGGGCCGATTTGACGGACGCTGAACTGCCCCATGCCAAATTGGATTGGGCTAGTGTGGATAACCTCCGCTTTCAGATCGCTTCCCGACGAGCGGTAAGCGATCGCCAGACTAGCTTAGTTCATGCGTAGCTCAGGTTGTGATAAAGTCACGCAACTACCCTTAACCCACCAGAGCATTGGTCAAGGTTGTTGATGGAAGAGTGAAGAACTGATTAATCAATGGAAGAACAACAATCATGCTGTGTGGCGTTGGTGACAACGGCTTCTGTCGATGAAGCCAAGGCGATCGCCCACACCTTAGTCCAACAGCACCTAGCCGCCTGCGTGAATATCGTCCCGATTCAGTCCATCTATACTTGGGATGGAGCGGTCCAAGAAGACCAAGAATGGCAACTCCTGATCAAAACCACTGCGAGTCACTGGGATGAGTTAGAAAAAGCCATTCTGTCGATACATTCCTATGAAGTTCCCGAAATCATTGGGCTACCCATTGAGTATGGTTTGGCATCGTATTTGTCCTGGATTGGAGAGATGACAAAGGGCTAGTACCTGATAACAGAAGTCTTACCACCGAATCCGCCCTCATTCCCTTCTCCCTATGAAAGAAGGGGATCATGATTGCAATCCCCGTTGGGAGAGGGACTTCAATCTGGCTCCCCTTCTCCTTTGTTGGGAGAAGGGGCTGGGGGATGAGGGCAGTTCGGAGTATTCAACCAAGGAGCTAGCTTATAGGTTTTCTTAAACGTTCAGCAGAGCGATCGCCCTTAAAATACCGATCAGACAGGATACAAAAGTTAACCTCCGTATCTTCTACTGTGCAGAAATAAATTGCGTTATGGTTGAGCCATTTAATCTGAATCTCCCTGAACGATCGTCCCCAGCAGGCGCAGATGGATTGCGTAGCGTACTACAACGGTTAAATCAGAATATGCAGCGGGATCAGTTGGTACAGAGCACTACGGATGAGGTCCGTCATCTTCTCCAGGTTGATCGGGTCGTTTTATATTATTTCTACAGCCAATGGCACGGGCAAGTGACCTTTGAGTCACTTAGTAGTCCGAGTCTTTCTATTTTGGGGTCCACCGGGCCGGAAGATTGCTTCAATCAAGAATATGCGGCCTTATATTTAGCTGGGCGAGTGCGGGCGATCGCTAACATTGAAACCGCTGAGATTACTCCCTGCCATCGGGACTTTCTACGTAGCCTCTATGTTCGGGCGAACTTGGTTGTGCCAATTTTGACTCCCACGAAACTATGGGGTTTATTAGTTGCCCACCATTGCCGAAGCGATCGCCCTTGGGCACCACAGGACATTGACGCGATGCAGCAAGCCGCTACGACCCTTGCCACCGCTCCCTCCATTCTCCGGCAAGCATAAAGGCAGATCCCTTATCGCTCAATGATTTAACGGCCCTTAATTTTCCGGCCCAGTTTCATCCTCTGATCCTGCTTGATTCTTCTCCGAGGACAAATCAGGTAAGGTTCCAGGACTTGCCAACGTTGGCATAACCGTTGTGATATTAAAGCGGGCCGTGGTCCCACTTTGGACTCTCCAAGTGTAGCCGATGGCGCGGACAAAATCTGCGGACTGCTCCGGAGTCGGAATCATTAAATTTGTCTTGCTACTAGTGGTCAGCGTTTCAACATCGGCAAAGAAATAGGCATGAGCCCGACTCGCTTCCTGGCCCATCACTTGCTGAAAAAGAGGAGCATCCGCTAAGAATTGGGTCGTTTTGGGCATCACTGTTTCTGTAATGTTGCCGAACGTCATGGCAAACGTAGTATCGTCCAACCAGCCCCGCGTTACGACTTGGGAGTTAAAGGGACGGAGCCAATTGGTCACCTCCATCCCCTCCATAAGTTTAGAGATCACTTGGAATTGATGGCGATCGCGCATCACCCCGTCCAAACGGGCAAACGTTTTCTCTGCCATGGGGCGATCGCCCGCCTCGGCCATTAATAATAATCCCCCTGTTGGGTCGGCCTCTGGAGTCTCTGGCGCACTGACCAAAGCGACAGCAAATCCCCCTGTCATCCAGTCTACGAAGTCTCTATCAATATTCAGCCCAGTCAAGGTTTGGAAGTCCGTTCGAGTGGCTTGAAGATCGAGGATTCCCTTGAGCCCCTCGCTCGCTCGCTGATCCAAGGTATCCCATAGCTGCTTAAAATTGCTGCCGGCTACCATCATGAGGGTATCCTGGGGTAACTTGTTCAATACTTGTTCTGCTGATTTACCAGGATTAAATGGTTCATCACCCTCCTTCAGCCAAACAACACCACTAAGGGTCAAACCTTCATCCTCAACTGTGAGATTCGCAGCAATTCCTTGCCCCCGTAGCAAAAAATCCAATTCTTGGGGAAGGGTTGCCTGCACCGTATTAGCAGCAATTAGGGGTGTCGCAATTGCGCTGTTGATGTACAGATTAACAAAGGATTGGGGGGTTGATACCTGATCAACCGCTCGGTTGTAGCCCGGAATATCCAACACAGAGGCTTTTCCTTGGTGGGTGTCAATCACCTGTTCCAAAAAGCTGTCTTCAGTGGAGAGGACCAACATTTGTTGATCTAGGATAGTGGCAAAATAGGATTCATCCCCGTCTACAGAAAATTCTTGAATGTCTACCCCGTTATAATCTCGTTTCACCCCCTCATCTGCCTCTACCAAAGCTTCTTGCAAAATGGATTGGCCCTTGAGTGGATCCGCAATCGGTAGAAGCAGGAGAGGAGGCTGCGATTCATTGGGATCGATCAGTTCCGGGTCCAAACCGCCATTATCAGAGGGGATTTCAGCCTCACTGGGCGTTCTAGCATCATTGGGTTCGTCTATCCCTGTGGCGAGGTTTTCGTCCAAAGACCCATCGGTTGTAGAACGATCGGGAGAACTGGGCGCAGTAGACCCTGGAGCTATAGTTTCAATCTCTGGCGGAAAGACGACTATGGTTATTTTCTCCCCGATCCACGGCTGGATGTCTCTGTCATAATCAAGCCCATTTTCGGTGAGGAGGTAATCGCGCCACAGAGCTAGCTCACGGTTAAAGCGAGTTTGGGTTTCTACGGTACCCAAGGAGCGTACCTGCCGCCACTGACTCTCATCGGTAGACACTGAAATCACAGCTAAGGCAGTATCAGGCACCATTGAGAGATCACCCAAACCACTGCTATCCGCCACCGTGGGTTGCCGTTGCCTCAACAGCCAGTACGCCGCTCCGACCGTCACGAGAGCGATCGCGACTCCTGCCGCCACCCACAACGTAGACGTTTTTCTGTTTGCCACCGTTTTTAACCCCGCTAGATCCATCAGCTTGAGTGTCCCTAACCAGGGTAGCAAGTTTGGGCCGCAATGCCTGTAATTCCCCGGTACACTACTCATAGGGCTGGACCGTTAAGGCTTCTCATAGATGAGACATTCTAACGATGACTGGGATAAGGTAATGACGACTTGGTTGGGATTGATCATCGGCAATTCGCGGCTGCATTGGGCACAGTTTGAGGGGAACCAGCTTCAACACACTTGGGATACATCCCACTTTAGCGAGGACGCGATCGCCTCATCTCCCACCCTCAGCACTCCGCCCATTCCTTGGCCACCCACCTTAGCGCGTGCATCTTACCGTTCGCTACCATTAGTCATTGCCTCTGTGGTCCCAACTCAGACCCGCCCTTGGCTCAACCATCCCAGGAGTGTAGAGTTAGCCCTTGAGCAGATTGAACTGGCGAACCTATACCCGACGATGGGAATCGACCGGGCGCTGGCCGCACTGGGGGCCTTTCGTCAGTGGCGATCGCCTGTTTTGGTGATCGATGGCGGCACCGCTCTGACGTTTACAGGGATCGATAGGGATGGAAGATTGGTGGGAGGGGCGATCGCCCCTGGCCTCCAACTCCAATTGCACAGCCTCCATGATCACACGGCAGTTCTACCCAATGTGGAGTCCAAGAGAATATCCACCCTTAGTCGGTGGCAAGCCGATACCGCCAATGCCATCCTTAGTGGAGTCTGGCATACCCTGATTGCTGGGGTGAAAGATTTTATTGGGCAGTGGCGGCAGGAGTTTCCCCTGAGCCATATCGTGTTGACCGGGGGAGATGGGCAAATATTGTACCAAGCGTTATCTGAGCAGAAGAAAGGTGGGCATCAGCGATCGCTCCACTACGATCCCCAGATTGGGTTTCGCGGCATGGCGATCGCCTATGCCCACCTACTCAACTCTCGCTCACCAGACTAGACTCCCACCGGAATCGTCACCGTCTTGGCACAAACCGTCAGCAGCCGCTCGGCAATTTGAGGAGCCGACAGCCCCAACGTGGCCTTAGCCTGCTCGGGCGTGGCGTGGTCTACCAACCCATCCGGGATGCCAAAGCGGGTCACAGGCACCATGATCTCCGCATCCATCATCGCTTCCATTACCGCAGAGCCGAAGCCGCCCATCAAACAGCCTTCTTCTAGTGTAGCCACCCGGCCAATCTTCTGAGCTAAGGGCAGAATTAACTCGGTATCCAGGGGCTTAACAAACCGGGCATTGATAACTGTGGCTTCGATGCCATGTTCGCTGAGAATTTCCGCCACCTGCATGGAGGTGTAAACCATCGAACCATAACCCACCAATAGAATGTCATCGCCGTTACGCAAGATTTCACCCTTACCAATGGGTAGCGGTTCCCAGCCCTCTTCCATCAGCGGCACGCCGTAACCGTTCCCCCGTGGATAGCGCATAGCGATCGGGCCGTCTGTATATTCGATGCCCGTTACCGTCATCCGCTGCAATTCCGCCTCATCCTTGGGAGCCATCACCACGATGTTGGGGATGCAACGCAGATAGGCGATGTCGTACAGTCCTTGGTGCGTAGGTCCATCGGCTCCAACAATGCCTGCCCGATCCAAACAGAAGAAGACGGGGAGCTTTTGGATACAAACGTCGTGGAGAACTTGGTCGTAGGCCCGTTGCAGGAAGGTAGAGTAAATCGCAGTCACGGGACGGATACCTTCACAGGCTAGACCTGCGGCCAGGGTAACGGCGTGCTGCTCAGCGATGCCGACGTCAATGTACTGATCGGGCAAATCCCGGTGCAGCTTATCCAGGCCCGTGCCCGTGGCCATCGCGGCGGTGATCCCCATAATCTTAGGATTCTCTTTCGCCAAGGTCACTAGGGTGTGGGCAAAGACCTTGGCATATTTGGGCGGTTTGGGCTTGTTAGCAGGGTGGGCTTTGCCCGTGGTCAAATCGAAGGGAGACTGAGCGTGGTAACTGACCTGATCCTGTTCGGCGATCGCGTACCCTTTGCCTTTGGTTGTCACCACATGAACCATCACCGGACCATGATGGGCATGGGCATTCTTGAAGGTGGCAATCATTTCCTCCATGTTGTGACCGTCAATCGGCCCCATGTAGGTAAAGCCCAACTCCTCAAAGACCGCCCCTACTTTGGGAATAGCCAGACGCTTCATCCCTTCTTTGACGCGACCCAGTTCCGGGGGCAGAGAATCACCATGAAACAGCAGTTGTCGCATCTGCTCTTCAAAGTTATCTGACAAGAACTGCATGGGCGGGCTGAGGCGAATCTTGTTGAGATAGCGAGGAATCGCGCCCACATTGGGAGAAATGGACATCTCGTTATCGTTCAGCACTACCAGCAAGCGAGTGTTGGGTAGGTGCCCCGCGTGGTTGATAGCTTCCAGTGCCATACCCCCCGTCAATGCGCCATCACCGATGACGGCAACGGACTTAAAATTCTCGCCATTGTGATCACGGGCCAAGGCCATCCCCAACGCTGCCGAAATACTCGTGGAAGCGTGCCCTGCGCCAAAGTGATCAAATTGGCTTTCGCAGCGCTTCAGATACCCGGCAACGCCGTCTTTTTGGCGTAGAGTATGGAATTGGTTGTAGCGCCCCGTGATTAATTTGTGGGGGTAAGCCTGATGACCCACATCCCAAATCACTTTGTCATGATCCAGATCGAGGGTTTGGTAGAGTGCCAGAGTTAGCTCCACAACACCCAAACCAGGTCCAAGGTGGCCACCACTGGCCGCGATTGTTTCCAAATGTTTCTCGCGAATCTCACGAGCAATCTGCTTTAGCTGATGAATCGATAGCCCATGAAGCTGGTTCGGATGGGTCAACTCACTCAAATGCATAAAATTCTACCTTCGTTCAAATATGAATAACAGGTTGTAGTGACTTTTATAACTGTAAAGCAATCCGGGTATGTCGTCAGAGTTCTTCACAAATTCTGTTAAGGAACAGTAACACTTAACCATCAGCTAAACGAGCGAGGGTGTCTACTAAGAGCCGATGGCCCTGTTCTACGGATTCAATCCGGCAGAGGCGATCGCGCAACTCTGAAGCGCCGGGAAAGCCTTTGCAGTACCATGCCATGTGCTTCCGCGCTTGCCGAATGCCACGATCGCCCTTGTAGTCGTACAGCATTTGCAGATGGTCTTGGGCACACTGGAGAGTTTCGGCAATGGTGGGGGCAGGAAGGCGATCGCCTGTCCGCAAAAAATAGTCAATTTCCCCCACCAAAAAGGGATAGCCCAACGTCCCACGGGCGCACATCACCCCGTCCGCCCCGGTTTGCTCCAGACATTGCACTGCAGCTTCCACCGAGACAATATCGCCGTTGGCAATCACTGGAATCGATAGCGCCTGCTTCACCTGGGCAATCCACTCCCACCGGGCCGCGCCCTTGTAGCCCTGGGCACGGGTGCGACCGTGGAGAGTCAACATTTGCGCTCCGGCAGCCTCCATCCGCTGACCAAAAGCGATCGCGTTAATGTCCTGATCATCCCAGCCAATCCGGGTCTTCACCGTCACAGGCACCTCCACCGCCGTCACCACTGCCTCCACCAACCGAGCCGCCATATCAGGATCACGCAACAGGGACGAGCCACCGCCCTTGCGGGTGATTTTGTTCACCGGACAGCCCATATTAATATCAATGGTGTCCGTCCCTTGATCCACGGCCTTCCGGGCCGCTTCTCCCAGAAAATCGGGGCGACAGTCAAACAACTGGATGCTAATGGGTCGCTCATCCGGGTCCACTTCCATGATTTGGGGACGCGATCGCAAATGGTGGATTTCGCTGGCACTCACCATCTCCGTATACATCATCGACTGGGGGGCATAGCGCCGCACCAACCGCCGAAAGACCAAATCCGTTACCCCCGACAACGGCGATTGCAACACCCGGCTCCCCACCGTCACTGGACCAATTATTAGCGGCTCAGCCAAGCGTTGCTGTAATTCAGGGGATAAAGTGAATTGCTCCACGGCTCCAGCAACCCCACCCAGGTGATTGACATCTTCGCCCCCAATCTCAGATAGTTGCAGTTGCCCCATAGCGTTATCCAGTCGATCTCCTTTAACAATCTCGCTCTTTTACCCATCTGCTGAATGGATGATTTATGTCTCAACCTCGTTCTTCCCCCCCCACCCCCCTAAAACGGGTTAAAGCCCAGAGTCAGCTTCTAGATAAATCGATCGCTAACCCTGGGACTGATTTATCCATAGGATTGGACCCAAATAT
>JBFRWC010000090.1:0-7569 GCA_051439365.1 Leptolyngbyaceae cyanobacterium | reverse complement strand
CCACTGAACCATAGGCTTTCAGGTAGGCGGTCGTCCCGTTAGGATGGATGGATCGGTAGATCACTTCATAGGGGCAAGCTCGGCCACATTGATTGTCATAGTGAACATCCCCAGCAAGCGATCGCTGCATCAACAGCTCTAGGGATTCCAGATCGTCCGGATGCACCGTACTCAGAAATTCCTCATAGGTCAGCGGCCCTTGCAGGATGCCATGCAGCACAAATAATCGCTCATCCCAAACCATTTCGTCTGTGGCCAGATCCCATTCCCAATACCCCAAATCTCCCGATCGCAGCGCCACAGTATGACGTTGGGCCAGCTTTTCTAACTCTGCTGTCCGTTCTGTCACCCGTTGTTCTAGGTCATTGTTCAACTGTTCCAGTTGATTGAGAGCCTGCTGACGCTCCAATTCTGCTGCCGCCCGTGCGGCAAAGATATCCAACAAGGTCGTCACCCACGATACCTGATCCAAGGGGCGATCGTGAAAGATACATAGACTGCCAATGGGCTGGTTCGCCGTATTCCGAAGGCTGAGTCCCATGTAGCTTTCAATTTTTAATAGCTTGAAAAATTCGTTATTAGGATAGTGTTCCTGCAAGGAATTGGGATAATGGTAGTACCCTCCTACCAATGTGCGGGCGCAAAGGGGGACCACCACATGGGTCAAGTCTGGGGGCAACGGAATGGGGCTATCAGTGTGGAATGCAATAATTTCAGACCCGGCTGGGGTTGTCTTCGTCACCGAGACGTAGCGGACATCTAAGGCCAGAGCTATATGCTGCACAAGTTTGGCGAAGAAATCATCTCCCGTGACGGCGGCTGTTCCTTCAATCACTTGCTTGAGCGCTTGCTCCGCCTGCTTCCGGTGGGTGATATCCCGCACGACCACTAAGACTTCATCATCAGTCCCTTGGATGGGAGTCACACGAATTTCTTCGTAGGTTGGGATGCCATTTTTGTCTAGAACTTGTTCGTAAACCTGAATTTGTTGGGTCGCAAGGGTCTGCTCAATCGCTTTCAGTTGTTGATCGAGTAAGTCTGGAGTCAGGACTTCAGACAGATGATGCTGAATGGACAAAAAGGTGCCGCGATGAGGCGTATGGGAAGCCACGACATCCAAACAGGTGCCATCACGCCGCAAGCGCAACAACAGGTCGGGGAGGGCTTCTACGATGGCTCGATTGCGTGATTCGGCAAGCTGACGGGCGTGGAGTTCAGTCTGCAATTGTTGGTTGGTGGTGGTTTGCTGGAGGGCGATCGCCAACTGCACGGCCAATGCTTGCAACCACTCAATTTCCTCAGCCTGCCATTCTCGTGGTTGCTGGCTTTCTGTCACGGCCAACAGTCCCCATAAGCGATCGCCACACAGCAAGGGTACCAGCACCTTGGCCCGAATCTGGAGGCGAATCAACAGATCCCGGTGGCAGTCAGCCATTTCGGTCGTGTAGATATCATTGACGACTCGAACCCGGCCCTGGCGATAAATTTCGACACTGTTGTTGTCATAACATGGATCACAGATCCGCTCGCCCAGACACCGTTGCTGTAAGTCGGTGGACTCTGCCACCACTGCCACGTGTCCGTCTGATTCAAATTGCCAAATGGTGACGCGATCGCACCCCATCACCTGCCGAATTTGGTTCACCGTTTGCTCCAAAATGGTGGGCAAACTCAGGGAGGACTGAATTTGGCTGGTGGTATTCAGCAGGAGTTGTTCCCGCTGATCTTTGCTCTGCAAGATCGCTACTCTGTTTGAACCCGCTGGCTCTAGTACCGTTGCCCAATGTTCTAAGATTTCATGGGTGACGATGCCCACTAATTGATTCTGGGAATTGACAATGGGCAAATGTCTCACCCGATGCTGTTGCAGTAACGTAATCGCGGATTGTAAGTCTGTGAGCAGGGTTTCAGGGACCGTAATCACAGACGTCGCCATCACATCCCCCACCGCTAACTCGTGCAGGGGGCGATGTTGAGTACTGAATTGAATCAAATCCCATTCGGTCAAAATGCCAATGACGGACATCTGGACGGGCATCTGGCTGGGCATCTGATCGACCGTCTCCTCCGCAACCTGATCCACGACAATCACACAGCTTGCCCTCGCCTGTTGATAAAGGGCCGATGGCTGACCAAAGGTTGGGGAACCACTATCACAGGAGGTGCGACAATTCCGCATCTGGGCGATCGCATCAACCACCGTTGTGTTGGGGGACACCACCAACGGGTCTCGGATAATCGCAGCTTGAAGGGTGTGGGTCAGCATAGCAATGTGGGACAAAGAGGTGGGCTACTAATGCTGGGGTGCAACGACAACAGATGAGCCTAGAGGAGCGATGGGAAAGTTGCAATGTTTCCCCTACTATAACTCTACAGGTTGAGGATAGTCAGGAGCCTCACTGAGGTACTGAGTTGACCATTATTTACCAATTCTTCGCCGAAACTCACCCCTTGAGTTGGCAAAGATAATAAAGCCAGAGCGGTGTGTCCAGCGCCACATCATCCAGGCTGCTCACCTGAGCTTGACGATTCCACGGGTAAATCTCCACTTGGCTAAAGTCCTGATCAAGTTGCTGGAGTTGGTGGGCGGCTCGGATATAATAGGTCCGCAAGCGAAATAGATGAGAATCGTCCCGTACGATCAGATAGCCGGAATCTCGGATGAGTTGCCGACTTAATGATAGGTTAAACCCCCAAAAAATACCCAGACTGACTAAATTGATGTAGAGTTCCAGAGGATTGAGCGTGAGGTGTTTTTTCCAGGTCAAGTTTTGTTCCAACGCCTGAAGATTATGGCTGGAAAACAAAAAGTATCCCCCCGGTTTGCCAACTCGGGTCACTTCGGCCAAAATTTTGAGGCGATCGCCATGGGATACGTAGTCAATGCCGTTATAGCTAAACAGAACCAAATCAAACGAGTGATCCGCAAACTGACTCATGGCGATCGCATTTCCCACTTCAAAGCTGACGGGATGTTCAAAGCTGCGAAAGCGGTGCTGACAGGCTGCCACCATCTGAGGCGAATAGTCGATGCCGACATACTGCTGAACCAGAGGTGCAAAATGGAGCGTGGTGCGTCCTCCGCCCACTCCCAGATCCAACATGGTCATGGTGGCTAATTGGGGTTGAAGTTGGGCCAAAATCGCCGCTTCAGCAGGCTGGAGCGAATTCAGCCCTGCGTAATAGTCAACAATGTCTGTAGCCGTATAAGTTGATTTGTTCTTCTTGTCGCCCTGGTCAACCATATCCTAGTACATTGCTTTAGGTCGCTTTAAGTAGGGTGCGTGGCAACGCACCACTACTTTAGAGCCGAACGGGAAACGGTGCGTGACCACGCGCCCTACATTAGCTTTCATCTTGCCTGAGAACCAGATTCAATCGGAGCAGAATGGGCCAAGCGACGCTCGGTCGGTGCAAGGGTTGCCAATTGAGCGTTAATTTCATCCCGGACGATTTGGCGATAGTCCATAAAGTGCTCCAAGTGGGCACAGTTGACGAGGTAATGCTGAAATACTTTGGGATTATGACGCATAATGGCTACGAGCTGCCGCCAAAACTGCCAACGGGTATTGCGTTTGATCCCTTGCCGCCAACAGATGGTAAACAGGGCACGAAACTCCACCAACGCGGGCATGATGAACTTCTTGCGGTGGGGTTTGGGCCGCATGTTGCGAAAATGACGATAGACCCGTGCGAGGTAATGGGATGGCTCGTACAAATCCCAAAAACAACGGACATATTCTTGAGCAATCTCTTCGATGGGGCGGGTGGGCTGAAAATTAATTAGGGTGGTCTGGTGGATGTTGGCTTCTTCGTCAGGATTGAGTAACCGTTTTTCTTTTTCTAGTCGATCCCAAAGGGCTGTGTTGGGCAGAGCTTGCAGCATACTGAAGAGGGCTTGGGGAATGGCGGTGGCTTCAACAAAATCGATGATGCGATCGCCTGCCCCCGGTTTCTCGCCATCAAAGCCGATGATAAATCCAGCCATCACCCGCAATCCCGACTGGTTGATGGTGTTCACCGAATCAACCAGAGACTTGCGGGTATTCTGAAACTTCTGGGTTAATTCCAAACTATCGGTGTCCGGCGTTTCAATCCCCAGGAACACGGCACTAAAGTTAGCCGCAATCATCAGATCCAACAACTCCTGATCCTGGGCCAAGTCTACCGAAGCCTCGGTGGAGAAACTAAAGGGGTAGCCCCGCTCCTTCATCCAGGGAGCCAACTCCTTCAGCATCCGTTTCACATTGCGCTTGTTCCCGATGAAATTGTCATCCACCACAAAAATGGACCGTCGCCAGCCCAAATCGTACAGCGTTTGCAATTCTTTCAAGAGTTGCTCCGGGGTTTTGGTGCGAGGTTTGCGACCATACAGCACAATAATGTCGCAGAACTCACACTGGAAGGGACAGCCCCGCGAAAACTGCACTGACATGTCGCTGTAGGCACTCAGGTCCAGCAAATCAAATCGGGGAATTGGTGTTTCGGTGACATCCGGCTTCTCGCCATTGGAGCGGAAGACCCCAGAGGTCTGGCCTTGTTCCAAGGCTTCCACAAATAAGGACAGGGTAATTTCCCCTTCATCCAACACCAAGAAGTCTGCCCCTGCTTCCAATGCCATATCAGGGACAGAGGTGACGTAAGGGCCACCGACCGCCACCGTTTTACCCCGGTGCTTGGCGGCGCGGATGAGGTCAATCATGTCGGGCTTTTGCACAATCATGCCAGAAATGATCACTAAATCGGCCCAGTCCCAGTCTGCTTCTGTTTCGTAGCGGACATTCCGATCAATCAGGCGAAATTCCCATGTTTGGGGCAAGAGGGCGGCAACCGTGGTTAAACTTAGCGGTGGCAGAGAAACCTTACGACCAATGAGTTCTAAGGCTTTATCAAAGGACCAAAAGGATTTGGGGAATAGAGGATAGAGCAGTAACGCTTTCATAACATGCCAGTAAAACAACAGTATTGGAAACCATCGCCAGATGGGATGCCTTACTGTGACGCATTCAGTGCCTAGAGTCAATCGGTATCGCTGGGCCTCGTGGCAAGGCTATGATAATGTTGGCCATAGAGCAGCCCTGCCCATCAGTTCCGTAGTACGTAGCCAACACCTCGAACCGTTTGGATCAGACGACTCTCCCCTTCGGCTTCGAGCTTGAGCCGTAGGTAGCGAATATACACTTCAATAATGTTGGAGTCGCCCATGAAATCGTAGCCCCAGACTTCTTCGAGAATGCGATCGCGGGTAATCACTTGCTTGGGATAAGTGATCAGATATTCCAGTAGATCAAATTCCTTGGCGGTGAGTTCGATGGCCCGTTTGCCGCGAAACACTTCACGGGTTTGACGGTTCAGACTCAAATCCTCAAAGTGGAGGGTTTCGGTTTCATCTTCTTGGGTGCGACGCAGGTTGGCGCGAATCCGAGCCAGCAGTTCCTCAATACTAAAAGGTTTGACTAGATAATCGTCGGCTCCCGCATCCAGACCAGTGACGCGATCGCTCACCTCATCTTTCGCTGTCAATAAAATGACGGGGGTTTTCACCCCGGTGGATCGCAATCGCCGACATACCTCGACCCCGGTCATCCCTGGCATCATCCAGTCCAGGATAATCAAATCGGGGTCCGCATCCCGAATGGTGGTGAGACCCGTCAGCCCATCATGGGCCACACTGACCTCATAGCCTTCAAGGTCTAGCTCCATCTTAATAAACCGGGCTAACTTTTCCTCGTCTTCCACGATTACGATTTGAGTGCTCATAGCAGTTGTTATGGGTAGTGGGTAATGTAACAGTAAAAATGCTGCCTTCATCGGGCTTGGAACGGACGGTGACGGTGCCGCCCATCCCTTCCACTAAAACCTTGACCAGGGAAAGGCCCAGTCCACAGCCCCCGGTGCTACGGGAGCGACTGTTATCCACGCGATAACATTGATCAAAAATGCGAGCCTGGTGCTGGAGGGGGATGCCCACACCGCGATCGCACACTTGAATGATGGCACATCCGTCCCGCTGATCTAGCCGCACCGCCACCAGTTGATCCTCGTCTGAATACTTGATGGCATTATCCACTAGTTGGGCCAAGACTTGGCGGAGATGATCTTCGTCGCCCCAGGCTTCGATGGCATGATTGCACTTCAGGTCAATTTCAATGTCACGGTAGCTGGAAATGATCGCCATCCGCACCACATCATCCACCAGCGCATTCACGGCCACTCGCGATCGCGTAAAGGGGGCCGATCCACTCCCCGCCCGTTCCAAATCCAATAGATTTTGGAGCAGGTGAATCGTATGATCGGCTTCAGTTGCCGCCGTTTCCAGGGCTTCTCGCTGCGGCTCCGTCAGGGTCTTGCTCCGCCGCAAGAGACTCTGCAAGTATCCCGATACAATGCTGAGGGGCGTACGCAGTTCGTGGGAGATATCTTGGACAAACTGTTGTTGTCGCTTTAACTCACTGGCCAACCGCACTAAAACATTGTCACAGGTCGCAGCCAGTTGCTTCACCTCCGTGGGGGCATGATCCAATTCAAACTGGTAATGGGCCAGTTCGCTGATAGGTAGGTGAGCGGTCATCCGACTCATCTGGCGCAAGGGCCGGAGCGATCGCCGCACATAGACCGCAATCACCACCGCCATCAAGCCCATCACCAAAACGGTAGCCACCGTCAGAGTACGCATCAGTTGGTCAAACATCTGCTGGTCGTCGGTAATATCCAACACCGCATACAAATTGCCCAAGGTGTCGCCCCGCACTGTCAGCACACTGGCACACACGACATAGTTCCGGTCATTCAGGGCCATGACCTGGAAGGAAGGAACCGGGGTTTGAGCCGAAACTAGGGTTTGCAACAAGTCGGTAGGAGACCACTCTTGGTCTGCTTGCATCAACATGTGCCCCGATGGGTCGGCTAACGTCAACGATAAGCCGGGACGACTGCGCAAATGAATCACCCGCTCCAACGCCGCTGTAATACTCATATCCGCGTAGGAATAGGTCTCCACATCTTGCGGAATTTGGTAGACTAAGCTGCGGGTGGTTTGCTTATGACTGCCAATCAGGATTTGTTCCGTTCGCCAACTGACCCAGCCTGATACTAGAGCGATGCCGATAATGGCAATGAAGACCACTCCAAGGGTTAAGCGAAATTGGAGGGAAGCCGGATCAACGTTTGACCGTACCCACCGCTTCATTAAGGCTAGGATTTTCTGAAGTCGCATACTCAACCACGCAAAGCCGTTGGGATAAATAGATGTTCCCTCCGGAGAAAATCAGAAAGGAATCGGAAAAGGCAAACTGTTGGACCTAAGCGGGATGATAGCCCCTAGGCTTATTCTGCTTTCCCTTTCTACTTATATAGGCTATGGGATCGGGTTGGGGACTACATGAAATTTCCCTGAGTAGGACTTAAGATTACGAGAGGAGGGCGATCGCCCCGGATATCCTTAACGTTCCCCCGCCAAAATCCCCCCGCCAGAATCCCCTGATTGACTGACAAAACTGCTTAAAACCTTGTCCCTGCCTTGGGTCAGGAGACCTGACCCCTACATTGTCCCAATCTCTTGTAGGGGAG
>JBFRWC010000089.1:0-4700 GCA_051439365.1 Leptolyngbyaceae cyanobacterium | reverse complement strand
TTATAACATAAAATTTTTTTTTTTTGTTTTTTGGGGGGCATAAACCCCGCGGGTGGGGGTTTACCCCCACGCAAATTAAATGGCAATCAGCTTATTCCTAGTCCATGCATATGGGCTTCGTTTGTTTTGATCATCGTTTGTCCAGTTCTTGGTTACTGAACCACGATCGATTTAATCTGCCAGATCCAGTAGCCATTTCTGACGTTAAAGTCGAAGTGATAGTCATTGAGGGGAAAGACTAGCATGGCAGGGCCACGATAGTTGCGTTCCAGATATTGGCCATTCTGCCGCAGGGCTAGCAATACGGGATATTGATCGAACAGGGCGATCGCCACTTCGACTTGGTAATCATCTAAGGCTGTGATTTTGAGGCTGGTCGCATCAGAACTGACATGCCAGAGTTCAAGCAGATCCCGCATCAACACCCCTTGGAAAAGATAGTCTTGGTTTTCAAATGGGTCGAGCACGTCATACTCGACGAGGCCAACGGATTCAATCATGGATCGATCCATCACAATCCGTTTACCGTTATTCGTCCGACCAATGGCTCCAGTGACGGTAAGAATGACATCCTCTTCAGGTTGGGGGAGGGATTGTTGCGGTGTGAGGGTGGCAACGGTGACGCGATCGTAGACTTCATCAAAGCGAGGGGACGGTTGGCAACCGCTGATTTCGGTGGAAAGGAGAAGAGCGATCGCGTAAACAAGAAGGGAAAGACGCATGGGAAACACAGCTTGGGCACTATTTGTATCGGTGAACTGAGACTAGATTGAGCGAAAACTTAATCTTTACTTCGTTATCTAGTTATGCCCAAATTGTGCTGAACAAACCCAAGGTTTCAGGCTTTAGCTCCAGTAATATCAAGTTTTCATGACATGAAACCGTAGAAGTTGATAAACTCCCATTGCTGTGACGACCTCATATTTTTGCGGTGGTAAGGAAATCGCAGCTAATTCCCTGGTCGTCCCAACGAGGAATACCGCTTGGGAGGAGGGGCGGCGACGGGCTTGAATATTGCGGAGGGTACCCTGATCGCGGAGATAGGCGATCGCTTCATCCACCCCATAGATGTAGGTGACGGGCCGTTGCGTGTAAAACACCAAGGTCGGTTTTTTGAAGCCCACCATCATAATTTCAGCACTGGCATCGGAAGAGGCCACGATTTCATGGGCAATGTGGCGCAGGGGCAGTTGCCGTTGGCTGTCCATCAGGGGTAAGGCGGGAATGACCGCGACTAGAAAGAAGACCACAAAGGTGATCAGATTACTGCTCCAAATCCAGGAGGTACGGCGGGTGGCAATGAGGCTAGCAGTGGCGATCGCTCCTAACACCCATACAATCCCACCCATAACCAATAATTGTGCCTCCTGCACCAACTGAGGTAGCTCCGGCATCACTGGATCATCCCCTAACCATTGACCACTGTTGAAGACGACCCAAGCGAGAATGCCCAGAAACAGGAGATTGGCCCCGTGGCTCATCATCATTCCTGTGGAGCGTCCCGACCTCACAATTTGCTGACTCCACAGGAGCGCCACCAAAATACTCGCGGCAGGTAATAAGGGTAAGGTGTAGCTGGGTAGCTTGGTGATAGCGATGGTGAAAAAGCCAAAGATAACGAGAAACCAGATGAGGGCAAAGAGTCCTAGGTGAGTTCGGCGAGGTTGACGTTGCCAGTGAGATCGTCGCCAGAACTGGGTGTGGGCGATCGCCATCGGCAAATAAATTGACCAGGGAATGAACCCGACTAGCACGACCAAAAAGTAGAAATACCAAGGAGCGGCATGATTATTGACCACGCTGGTAAACCGCTCTACATTGTGGTGGCCAAAGAAATTGTCGAGATAATCACGACCGTGAATCAGGGTCACCAATATATACCAGGGCACCGTCATCACCAGGAAAATGATACTGCCCCACAACACCCGCATCTCCCGCCCAATCACCCGCAACTGCCCTACGTATCCCAAAAACGCTACCACCACCATCCCCGGAATGACGATCCCCACTGGACCTTTGGCTAAGACTGCCAGGGCCGCAAAAACGTAAAATCCCAGGTACCCCCACCGCTGTTGTCCTGACTGGGGTGACTGGGTATATCCAGCAAAGAAGGAGAACAAGGCAAGGCCCATGCACGCACTTAGCAGCATATCCGACACTCCCGACCGCGCCCACACAATCGTCTGAAGATTGAGAGCGATCGCCCCTGAGCCAATCCATGCTGCCAGCCATTGGGTTTGGGGTCGATTCTCAGAGCCTTGATGAGAAAAACAATAGAGGAGATAGAATCCTGCCCCTGCGAGTGCAGTTGCCGCCAGCGCCGAGGGTAGCCGAGCCGCCCAGGCATTCACCCCGATGAGTTGGTAGGCGATCGCCATCAGCCAATAGATTAATGGTGGCTTATCAAACCGAGTTTCCCCGTTGAAATAGGGGGTAATCCAGTCCCCTGTGACCGTCATCTGTCGCGCCGCTTCCGCAAACAGCGGTTCCGTTTCGTCAATCAGTCCCACACTGCCCAACTGCCATAGGAACGCGATCGCGCTAATCATCACCAGCCACACCAGCGGCAATCCCCACCGCAACCACGGCCAGTTTTTCCAGAGCTTAAGGCCAAGGGATGGTGGGGAAACAGAGCGATTCATGGCAATGGCAGCAGGATAGAGAGCAGATTCACCTACTATACAATGGGTAGAATCAACGACTCCATCCAGGAACTATCAAAAGTGGGTCCGGTTACTTCCATTCTCTTCGCGTTAGCTTGATGATGTTTGATCAACTTGCACCGACGCGACTAGTGAAGAAAATGACGCATTCCAGTAAACATCATGACGACTCCTAGTTCATTGGCCGCATCCACGGATTGCTGGTCGCGCATACTGCCTCCCGGTTGAACGATGGCGGTGATCCCTGCGGCGGCAGCCATTCGCACTGAGTCATCAAAGGGGAAGAATCCGTCACTGGCCAACGTCGCTCCCTGAGTCTTTTCCCCCGCTTGCTCTAGGGCAATTTTGACCGCTCCAACCCGGTTCATTTGGCCTGCACCGATGCCAAGCGTGGTGCGATCGCTCGTCACCACAATCGCATTTGACTTAACATGCTTCACTGCTTTCCAGGCAAACAGTAATTCAGCCCGTTGAGCCTCCGTCGGTTGCGTGTCGGTCACCACTTGCCACTGAGAGCTATCTAAAAGCTGGTCATCACTGGTTTGGACCAGGAGACCGCCTGCGATCGCCTTCACCGTTTGGGCCGGACCTACGCTTGCCTCTGGCAGGATTAACACCCGTAAATTAGCCTTCTTTGCCAGAATTTCCTGTGCCTCCGGCGTACAGTCGGGAGCCACGACACACTCCAAAAAGGTCTTAGTCATGGCGGTGGCCGTGGCCGCATCAATGGCCTGATTCAGCGCCACAATTCCCCCAAACGCAGATACGGAATCCGCCGCAAAGGCTTTCTCGTAAGCTTCCACCAAACTCGCGCCCATTGCCATGCCGCAGGGATTCGTGTGTTTCAGCACCGCTGCCGCTGCTTCAGTGGCAGGAAATTCAGCAATAATTTGCCGAGCAGCTTCCAAATCCACCAAGTTGTTGTAGCTGAGTTCTTTGCCCTGGAGCTTGGTGGCAGCGGACCAGCCCGAAGCGACCGTTCCTGTCTGGTACCAAGTCGCTGCCTGATGGGGATTTTCGCCATAGCGCAAGGTTTGTTGGGATTGACCGGAGAGGCTGAAGCGATCGGGTAGGGATGCGAGATCGTCCCCCTGCGCCTCGGTACTAGATCCAGTGGGGGCGGAACTGAGGTAGGTGGCGATCGCCTGATCATAACTAGCGGTTTGCCAAAAAGCCCGCAAAGCTGCCTCTTGCCGAAAGGCCAAAGATATCTCACCCTTGTGATTCCGCAATTCGGTCAGGTAGCCGTCATATTGCCCCGGTTCGCACAACACCGTCAGGTGAGCAAAGTTTTTGGCCGAGGCCCGTAGCAATGTAGGGCCACCAATATCAATCTTTTCGATCGCATCCGCTAACGTTACATCCGGTTGCGCGATTGTCTGCTCAAAGGGATAGAGATTCACCACCACCAAATCAATCGGACGAATATTATTTGCTTCTAGGTCAGCCTGATCATCGGCCAGATCGCGACGGGCTAAAATGCCCCCATGAATCCGAGGATGCAGCGTTTTCACCCGTCCTCCTAGAATTTCTGGTGATCCCGTGTAATCAGACACTTTGGTCACCGCAATCCCTGCCCCTTGCAGCGTCTTAGCCGTCCCACCACTACTGATGAGTTCAAACCCAAACTCATTTACCAGGCTAGTGGCCAACTCCACAATGCCTGTTTTATCCGATACACTCAGTAGCGCCAGACTTGCCATACTTCTCTCCCTGAACGGAATCCGTTTACTGCACTCCTCAGAATAAGAGAAAATGGCGATCGCTCCCCCGAATTCACGAATTTTTTCGCCTTTGCTCAGTGCATTATTCTGGTGCTACTCACTAGATACCCTGGTTGACTGACAAAAATTGGGGCTTGGGCGCGGAAACCGCTCCCCTACAAGGGATTGGGACAATGTAGGGGTCAGGTCTCCTGACCCAAGGCAGGGACAAGGTTGTAGGCAGTTTTGTCAGTCAATCAGCTAGATACCACTCACTAGATACCACTCACTAGGATGCTTGACAAGTTAAGCATTTTTCAGTTTTGTCAAGGGC
>JBFRWC010000088.1:0-7359 GCA_051439365.1 Leptolyngbyaceae cyanobacterium | reverse complement strand
GAAGTGGGAAGTGGGGAGTGGGAAGTGGGGGAGTGGGGAGTGGGGAGTGGGCAAATATTGGGGCAATGTTGGCTTTAGGATGAACTCGGAGATAGGGGCGTGAAGTGAATGAGCGGGGCTAACTTAAAGTTCAATCACCAAGCCCGTGTAGGGTGCCACATCCACTTTGACCTGCCCCTCGACAACTTCACACTGTCCCAGTCCATATTTAACCGTTGGATTCGTTGTCTCAAGTGCTAGTGCCCCTGCGGCGGCGGTTGATCCGGCGTTGACCAGCACCAGCATCGTCTGGTTTTCCAACTGTCGAGTGAATCCATAGAGATAGCCCTCGGCCCACACCGTTTCATAGAGACCCGTGCGTAGGGCGGGGTGGTCGTGGCGCAGTTGAATCAGGTCTTTGTAGAATTTGAGGATGTCTTGGTTCCAGTCGGCTTCGGCAGGGAAGGAATAGCGATAGGACGGATCTTCGCCTCCACCTGCTAATCCAACTTCATCACCGTAATAAATGCAAGGGGCACCGGGAAAGGTCATCAGCAACAGCACCGCTAGGTGAATTCGGGGCACGGCTAAGTCCACCGCATCGATACTGTCTTGGTCGCCTCCGGCTACGGTGAAAATCCGGGCGGTGTCATGGCTATCCAACAAATTAAGCTGGGTCAGGTGAATATTCCAGTCGTACAGTTGAAACAATTGCTCGATCCGTTGAGCATACCCTTGGGCATCGAGCGGGGGATAGGGCTGATAGCTGGGCCGTTCCACATACTCAATTTGGACGCGATCGCCCACCCCAAAGGCCAAAGCTGATTCAGTAAACAGGTAATTAGTCACGCCGTCAAACTGGGTGCCATCCAGCCAGGATCGGGAATCTTCCCAAATTTCCGCCACGATATATGCCTCTGGGTTAATGGCCTTGACGCGATCGCGAAACTCTTGCCAAAAGCCCTCCACGTCAATTTCACTGGCCACATCCAGCCGCCACCCGTCAACTCCCAGTCGAATCCAGTGTTCGGCCACCTGCATGATGTATTCCCTGGCTTGGGCATTGTAGTGATTAATCTTCGGCAAGGCTCGATTGTCCGCCCAGCAAAGATAATTGGCAGGTTTGTCGCCATCGTAGGCTGAGATGGGCCAGCCCTCAATGGTGAACCAATCAACCCACGGGGAATCAGCCCCATTTTCTAAGATGTCGTTAAAGAAGAAGAAGCCCCGGCTGGCATGGTTAAACACCCCATCCAACACCACTTTGATCCCACGAGCATGGGCCGCTTCCAAAAAATCATGAAAGGCCGTGTTCCCCCCTAACAATGGGTCAACGGTGTAGTAATCGTGGGTGTGATAGCGATGGTTACAAGCCGACTGAAAAATCGGATTGAGGTAAATTGCCGTTACTCCCAAAGATTGAATGTAATCCAGATGCTCGATAATGCCCCACAGGTCTCCCCCCTTGTAGCCAAATGGCGTGGGTGGTGTTGTCCAATCCTCCACAGGGACGGTCATGGCTGGGGATTTGGGATGGTGAGCCGTCCGAGCAAAGCGATCGGGAAAGATCTGATAGAACACCGCGTGCTTCACCCAGTTTGGGGTTTGGATGGACATGATAGGTTCCTTTCCAGTGGAAGGTAACGAATGTACGGATTTTGGCGTACAGTGGACAATGCAATGGTTGTGGCACAAGACCGTCACTATCATAGTCGATGCGTTCCCATTGAACGCTCATTTCTCAATGTTTTAATTGTGGTTATGACCCTAAAGCAACCCAACCCATCTGATTCTGCACCTCCGTCTGACTCGACTGCCGCCGATGTTGAGCCTCGCATTGTGCCGGCCTCGGCTGAGACGAAACCAGCAATGGGTTGGTGGCAAACACTGTGGCAGGAACAGCGGAGCAATGTGCAAACGGTGGCGATCGCTCTCTTCCTATCGATCTTGATTCGCTTGTTCGTGGCAGAACCCCGGTTTATCCCCTCTGACTCGATGGTGCCGACGTTGGCTGTGGGCGATCGCCTCGTCATCGAAAAAGTCTCCTACCGATTCAGCCATCCCCAGCCAGGTGATATTGTGGTGTTCCGGCCCCCAGCGATTTTGCAAGAATACTTTGGCTTTGGGGACGATCAGGCGTTTATTAAGCGAGTGATTGGCACACCGGGCGATCGCATTCGTATCGAAGGCGGCACCGTGTACGTCAACGATCACCCTCTCGACGAACCCTACATTGCGGCACCGCCGAATTATACGTTGCTGCCCGTCCAAGTGCCATCGGATGCCTACTTTGTTATGGGAGACAATCGCAACAACAGTAACGATTCCCACGTGTGGGGATTCTTACCAGAAGAAAACATGATTGGTCGGGCCATCTTTCGCTTCTGGCCCTTGAATCGTGGGGGAGGGTTGGGTTAAGCAGATTGGGCAGAGAGATTGGGCAGAGAGATTGGGGGGGTAGGGATTAACTCACCCGTCTCAAAAATTGGTATAAACAGAGTAGAAAGTGAATGGTTGCGAGTATAGAGGGCAGGGTAGAGCGATGAACCGATGGGGTATCCAAAGTCAGGGAAGTCGATCCGTGTTTTGCGTAGGCCCAGGCTGGCAGCAGGTTGGGGTGATCATGTTGCTGTGTGTGGGCTTGGTGCTGGGAGCGATCGCCCCTGCTGCTTGGGCGCAGGACAATCGTGTTAACTACACTCTCACCGACTTGAGCGACCAAGATATGTCCCACCGGGATTTTTCTGGCACCTCCTTTGCAGGCGGTACCATGCGGAATACCAACTTTGAAGGCTCTAACCTCAGCGGCACGATTTTGACTAAAGCTGAGTTTATCAATGCCAACCTGAAGGATGCGGATCTTTCCGACGTGTTCTCCGATCGGGTGTCTTTCAAAAATGCAACGTTGACTAATGCCTTGTTCATGGAGGCGATTCTGTCCAGCACCGACTTTGATGGCGCGGAAATCAATGGGGCTGACTTTTCTGGCGCTATTCTCGATCGCTATCAGATGGTGCAAATGTGCAAACGAGCCACAGGGACCAATCCGGTGACAGGCATGGCAACCCGCGATAGCTTGGGCTGTCCCTAGCAAGATATCAGAAGAATCAGAACCTTTGAACAAAATTCGTCGCACTCTCCATCCTCGCGGTAGCAGGTGGGGGAGGTTTCATGTGTCACCCATCCAGTAGCAATCCAGTTCAGTTTGGGTTGCTAGTAGTGAATCCCCGCTCTTTGGGGATAGGAGAGGATATCAAGAACCGATCCCTAATCAAGAACCGATCCCTAATCAAGATAGAGTGATTAGGTTAATTGATCCCTACCGTGGACCAGTCTGCCGTGTCTGATTCTGATCTCAACCCTTCGCCTACCCCTACAACTCGGCGCTCTTTGGCGAATATTGCCGGAATTGTAGCGATCGCTACCTTCATTAGTAAATTTTTTGGCCTGTTTCGCCAGTTGGCGATCGCCGCCACCTTTGGTGTGGGACCAGCGGCCAATGCCTACACCTATGCCTATGTGGTGCCCGGATTTCTGCTAATTTTGCTGGGAGGGATCAACGGCCCCTTCCACAGTGCCATGGTCAGTGCCTTGGCCAAGCGGGATAAAGAGGATACCGCTCCCCTCGTGGAAACCATGACAACTTTGGTGGGAGCAGTGTTACTGGTGGTAACAGTGATTCTAGTGGCGATCGCTCCCGTGATTATCAACCTGGTGGGACCGAGGTTAGACGATGTGGAGATCGCGATCGCGACCCAACAGTTGCGGATTATGGCTCCCATCGCCTTGTTAGCGGGCCTGATCGGTATTGGTTTTGGCACCCTCAATGCGGCTGATTTGTATTGGCTTCCCTCTATTAGTCCCATTTTTTCCAGCACTGCCTTACTCGTGGCCATTGGCGTTTTTGCTGTGTCCATCGGAGACCTCAGCCCCACCAGTCAGGACTATGCCATGATGGGCGGAGTGGCACTGGCTGGAGGCACCGTCGCTGGAGGCGTTTTACAATGGCTAGCCCAAGTCGTGGCTCAGTGGCGATCGGGCTTGGGCACATTACGATTGCGGTTTAACTGGAACCAACCTGGGGTGTGGGATGTGCTCAAGGTGATGGCTCCGGCAACCTTTTCGTCAGGAACCTTGCAGATTAACGTTTACACGGATCTATTTTTCGCCTCGGAAATTCCAGGCGCTGGAGCGGCCCTCAGCTACGCCAACCTACTGGTACAGATGCCGCTAGGAATTATTTCCAATGTGATTCTGGTCCCGCTACTCCCTGTTTTCTCTCGCCTTGCCGCCCCAGAACACTGGGACGATCTCAAAGACCGAATTCGCCAAGGGCTGGTTCTAACGGCCTTGACCATGCTCCCATTGGGAGCACTCTTTATTGTGTTGGCTTTGCCCATCGTCCGCACAGTATACGAACGAGGTGCCTTCTCTAGTGATGCTTCAGCGTTAGTGGAATCGATTCTAGTCGCCTACGGTATCGGCATGTTTGTCTATCTAGGGCGGGATGTGTTGGTACGGGTATTTTATGCCTTGGGGGACGGAGCTACACCCTTCCGCATTAGTGTGGTGAATATTTTGGTCAACGCAGGGCTGGATTACCTGCTGGTACGGCAATTTCAATTTGGAGCCGCAGGCATTGTCTACGCCACTGCTGGGGTGAACTTGGTGTCAATGATCGCGTTGCTGTGGTGTCTTGACCGCAAAATCAACGGTCTACCGTGGCGGTCTTGGTTTTTGCCCATTGGGATGCTAACTGGAGCCAGTGCGATCGCCGGATTCACGGCTTGGGGCACTCGGATGAGTTTGGAAACCTGGTTGGGAACGGAGGGATTGCTGGTGCATCTAGTGCAACTGGGTGGATCTAGTCTGGTGGGATTGAGCGTGTTTGGGGCGATCGCCACCCTACTGCGGCTGCCAGAGGTAGATTTGTTCACCCAACGCATCCGCCAAAAACTACGCCGCTGATATCAACAGTGAAATACCCGTATCCTAATCATTGTCAGAATCTTCCAGACAGCAGTGCTGGTCCGTCATCCTGAGTCTATTTACTGACTCCTGTAGCATCTCGACCCAGAAAACTTGCTACTCGCTAGTCGCCGAACTCAGCGATGGCGCATCATCTGTTGTTTCAATCGCTGCGGATTGCCAGAATCTACCACCTGTCCCTGCTCTAATAAAAACGCCCCGTCGCAATAGTCTAACTCATTCAGCCGATGGGTCACCCACAGCGCTGCCATCTCTCGCTCCTTCACCAACCGTTGCACTTGAGCAACCAGATCAATTTGACTATCCGGGTCCAACAACGCTGTTGGTTCGTCCAATAACAGGACATTGCAGTGACGAGCTAAGGCACCCGCGATCGCTATCCGCTGTTTCTGGCCCCCACTGAGGGCATAGATGGGTCGTCGTTGCAGATGCAAGAGCTTGACCGCATTCAGCGCTTCCTTCACTCGATAATGGGTCTCTGCCAACGAAAGATTCTCGTCCACTAGCCCAAAGGCCACATCTGCTCCCACCGTCGGCATCACCAACTGATGATCGGGATTTTGGAACACGAAACCCACAGGTGGCAATAACTGCATATCGCCACCTTGAGGTTGTAATAGTCCTCCCAGCAACCGCATTAGGGTTGATTTTCCGCTGCCATTGGTGCCCAGCAGCATCCAAAACTGTCCTTGGGGGACGGTTAGCGAGCACTGATCCAGGATAGCGGTCTCTTCGGTCCAAGCAAACCGGAGATCGTTAACCACGATCGCGGGAGAAGTCAGAGGCGCAATGGGCGTATCCTGGTCCGTCATTGGCGATCGCCTATTGCTCAATCAATGCCGCAAACCCAGGGGCCTTACCCGAAGCCGCCGCCGTCCCAGACTGTTCAGTGAGCTGGACAGCCGAAATCTCTGTCACCATGACACCAATGGTCTTTCCTTCCATCTTTTCACAGGTCAATTCCAAGAGTTGTGGCTGTTGCGATCGCAATGCATCCAAAACCTGGCCATAAACCGCCTTGGCATCGGCTTCTTCCTTGCGCTGCACCGACAGGCTGGCTGGAGAGTGCTTCAAACTAATATCAATAGTGTACATATCAAATCCCAACGAAGGGTCACTTCTACGATTGTGGACAAAAACGACTGTGGGCAAATCCACACTTTATACCCACCCTTCATATTAAACCGTCTCCAGCTACAGAACAGGTGAGTTAGGCGAATTTCGATGCCACCAATCGTCCCATTGAGGCTCGTCCCCGCCCATTCCCACCAAAGATGAGAGCTGTCAGTAATAAAAGTTTGCAGAGCAATGGCACTGGTGTGTGACTTAGAGCGGTCTGGGGCAACCTTTGTAAAGAAATTACGGGATTTGCTCAGCAAATTTAGAAAGCGTATTGTATAGTAAAGAAAAGTAAATTAAGGTCGCAATTCTCATAAAACTATGTATCGCGATCGCCGCACGTAGGTGTTGGGGATCGCAGCGACGCTTAGGATCTGTGGTGAGCGACGGTATCTGCCGTCTAGCTTGCCCGTACTAATACTCTAATTTTGGAGATTAATAATATGACCGTAGCAATGGGACGTGCGCAGGCCCAGCGAGGATGGTTCGACGTCCTCGATGACTGGCTAAAGCGCGATCGATTCGTCTTCGTCGGTTGGTCTGGTTTGTTGCTTTTCCCCTGTGCCTACATGGCAATTGGGGGTTGGTTGACTGGAACTACCTTCGTTACTTCTTGGTACACTCACGGCTTAGCCTCTTCCTACTTGGAAGGTTGCAACGTCTTGACTGTAGCCGTTTCTTCTCCTGCAAACAGCATGGGTCACTCCCTGTTGTTCCTGTGGGGACCTGAAGCTCAGTGGGACTTTGTCCGCTGGATGCAAGTGGGTGGCTTGTGGAGCTTTGTGGCTCTTCACGGTGCCTTCGCTCTGATCGGCTTCATGCTGCGTCAGTTTGAGGTCGCTCGTCTGGTTGGTCTGCGTCCTTACAACGCGATCGCCTTCTCCGCGCCCATCGCCGTATTTGTATCCGTCTTCTTGATGTACCCCTTGGGTCAGTCAAGCTGGTTCTTCGCACCCAGCTTCGGTGTAGCGGCTATCTTCCGTTTCTTGTTGTTCTTGCAGGGTTTCCACAACTGGACCTTGAACCCCTTCCACATGATGGGAGTGGCCGGTATCTTGGGTGGTGCACTGTTGTGTGCGATCCACGGTGCGACGGTAGAGAACACCTTGTTTGAGGATAGTGACCAAGCGAACACCTTCCGTGCCTTTGAGCCGACTCAAGCGGAAGAGACGTATTCGATGGTAACGGCTAACCGTTTCTGGTCTCAGATTTTCGGGATTGCCTTCTCCAACAAGCGTTGGTTGCACTTCTTCATGTTGTTCGTCCCTGTGA
>JBFRWC010000087.1:0-8756 GCA_051439365.1 Leptolyngbyaceae cyanobacterium | reverse complement strand
ATTGTGGAATCGTCAATTTGTCGATCATGTCCAGATCACCGTGGCTGAAACGGTCGGTCTAGAAGGACGGGCCGGATATTATGAAACGGCGGGTGCCCTGCGAGACATGGTGCAGAATCACCTGATGCAACTCTTTTGCTTGGTGGCAATGGAACCGCCCAACTCTCTGGATGCTGATGCGATTCGAGATGAGAAAGTGAAGGTGCTGCAAGCCACTCACTTGGCCGACTTGGAAAATTTAGAACGGACGGCCACACGAGGACAGTACAAAGCGGGTTGGATGAAGGGAGAGCAGGTTCCAGGCTACCGGGATGAAGAGGGCGCGGCAGAAGGTACCACCACCCCAACCTACGCAGCCCTCAAGTTAGCGATCGATAACTGGCGCTGGAAAGGAGTACCGTTTTATCTACGAACGGGCAAGCGAATGCCAAAAAAGGTGACGGAGATTGCGATTCACTTCAAAGAAGTGCCGTACATGATGTTTCAGTCTGCCACCAAGCAAACCAATCCCAACGTCTTATCCTTACGGATTCAGCCCAATGAAGGGATTTCTCTCCGATTCGATGTCAAAACTCCTGGGAGTTCCTTGCGAACCCGTCCAGTCGATATGAACTTCCGGTACGATAGCGCCTTTGGCCAGCCCACCACAGAAGCCTACAGTCGGCTGCTTGTAGATGCCATGTTGGGAGATCAAACCCGATTTACCCGTGGTGATGAGGTGGAAGAATCGTGGCGAATCATCACACCGATTCTGCAAGTGTGGGATGCACCAGCGTCCCCTGAAGCCATTCCTCTCTACGAGGCGGGGAGTTGGGGGCCAGTGGAATCAGAGCTATTGCTGAATCGGGACGATCGCCGTTGGCAGCGTTTATCGGATTGAGGCTAGCTCGTCTTCCCTGGAAAATTCGGTGAGAGCTGAGAGCAGTCTATCTGTTGTGATGGGTTAGCCCGTAACCCATCCTAACATCGCTGGATTTGCTGAGAGTGACATAAACCGTAACACAGGGATTCACTGAAATGATGGGCAATTGACCTTGATGGACAATATCCCAACTTAGGATCTGCAAAACTGAGGGGAACGCTAAGACCTTTGCTAAGAACCGCTGCTGAGAATTACAGGACAACACTATGACAACACCATTGGTCACACTCCAAAAGCCCAAGGATGTTTCACTGGATGAAATTGAGGCTGAGTTAAACGAAATTTGGTCCCAATATCGGGAAGGAGGAAGTACCTCGTCGATTGAGCAAGCAGACACCTTTTGTATGGTGGTCTACGAGCCGGAAGAATTTCAACAATTGTTGGCGACACTGGGATTTTATGATGGTCCCATTGATGGTATCCACGGACCTCGGACACGGGTGGCGGTGCAGGCAGCTCAACGAGCCTATGACTTGCGAGTCACTGGTCATATGGACCCGGATACCCTCGGACGACTCCGGGAAGAGCTGGCGACAAAGCCCTCTGAATCTAGAGTGGTGGCCAACAGCGATGGCCGGGGTTTTAGTATCAGTGATGCCGTTGGAGACCAGAATCCCCGCCGCATCATCACTCTCTGTCCTATTTTGGGGGAAGATACGGGCGTCACGGCGCAGGTCTCGGCCTATTGTCCTGTCCAGAAAAGCATGAGTGGCCATCTCCTCTGTTGTGAATACATTACGCTGCGGGGAACGAAGCAAGCGCTGGAACGGGTGGGTGACTTGGTGCTCTCGTTAATGTTGCCCGATTTACCCAAGTTCGTCTGGTGGAAAGCGACCCCCAACCCAGAGCAACAGCTATTTGCGACCCTTTCCTCGAAATGTAATTGTATTGTGGTGGACTCTAGTTACTTCAGTGAAGTCGAAGCTGAGTTGGCTAAAATTTGCGAATTGAAGGATAGTGGTCCCTTTGTTGCCGATTTGAATTGGCACCGCATTTCTCCCTGGCAGGAGTTAACGGCGGCTGACTTTGATCCGCTAGAGCATCGGGACGAACTGATGAGCATTGACCACATTTCCATTGATTATGAAAAGGGAAATCCGGCCCAAGCGCTGATGTTTTTAGGTTGGATTGCCAGTCGCTTGAACTGGGAGCCGATGGAGTATCAGCTCACGGGGGGAATCTATGATCTGAGAAATATCACGTTCAAGGCTGCGGATGGCCGGATGGTGAATGCGGAGCTGGCTGCTATCCCGACGGCGGATTGGGGTGAGATTCAAGGGGATTTGGTGGGATTAAGGCTCTCATCCGATCAGTTTTGCTCGATTTTCTGTTCGGAAACAACGGGCTGTATGCGGATGGAGGCTGGGGGCAGTGCTCAAGCTTGCCGCACGGAACAGGTCACAGCTTTGTCGGATTTGCGGGCGGAGGAGTTGATGAGCAAGCAGCTTCAGCGCTGGGGCCGGGATAATTTGTATGAGGAGAGCTTGGATATCACAGCTAAGATTCTGAAGCTGGGATAAGGCGGCGGCTATTGGGGGGCAAGCGCGATCGCGCTTGCCCCTCCATCGATTGATGTGAATGCAATGACCACGACGCGAGTAGAACTATCACGAGTCAGGGAAAATACGGTATCCTACATTAAACTGGGGCAATGCAAGTCCAAGGGTGGATAACTTTGAGACTATGCGTTTAACCCTGCGGTTTGGCATTGCACGGCAGCAGGTTTATACATGGGGAAGCGTCAAAAAGTCAAGCAAAACAAGAAGCACAAGGCCGGTCCATCACCAGCCGAACGCATTAAAACTCAGCTAGAGAAAGAAAAGTACAGTCAAGCGATTAATACGTTCCAGTCGTTGAGCCCAGACGAGCAGGTCGAATTGGGCTTCACGGAGGCTAGCCTGTGGTTGCAGCGTGGGCAATATGAGTGCCGGGAAGAACTGTTTGCCAGTGCGGAAGACTCCATCGGCCAAGCTCTCCGGTTAGAGCGAACTGGCGAAATCATTTACTGGTTCACGAAAGCGCTGGTGCTCCAAGGACAATATACAGAGGCGCTGGCACTGGCGACGGAGGCATTTGCGGATAAAACCTTAGATAAGGCTTATGTGGGTTGCTATCTACGGTTACTGTTTTTATGCGATCGCCTCGATGAAGTCAAAGATATTCTCAAGACTCCGGCCAAGCAACGGCGTTTTTATGCCTATCATCTCCACTGGGCGCGGGGCATGGTGGCGTTACTGAATGAGGAATTTGACGCAGCGTTGACTCACTTCAAAAAGGTCAACCCCCATAGTGGAGTCTTAGGCAACTACCAGCAGCTTTGGGTGACCTACACGCATCAGCAAGCAGACCGGTGGGAATTGGCCCAACCTGCTCTTGTGTCCCCTTATCTGGCCAGGTCTGGTCCTTTCTCTGGTAGCGACTTATTTTCAACCTTGTTATCCGGGAAGCAGAGATTTCCAACCGATCCGGCTAAGCAGCGATTGGCGATCCGGCAAGCGATCGCCACCGACTTGCCCATCGGTGACGTGGTGAATCCAAAGCAGATGAGTCCATCCCTGGCCCATGCCGCGTTCATGCTGGAAATGGTGTCTTTGATTGAGCAGAACAATTTATCTGATGCCGCCCAGGTCTACCAGGATCTGCCCCGGTCGATCCAAGAGGACTACCCTGAACTCGCCTCACTGTCTCGACCGATGTTGTTGATGGCTGGTGATCAGGCGGCTCGGAGTGGCCAGCCCGACGATGCGATCGCCTTCTGGACCCCGATTGTAGATCGGCCAGAGTTTGATCCCCAGTTAGCTTGGCGGTTGTCTTCCGCCTTGCAAAACGTAGAAGCGGATCGGGAGAATCAGCAATTACTCAATCGGTTGCTCAAATGGGTGCAGCGGCAAGCGAAGAAAACCCCCGCCGAGTGGCCAGAAGACCGCCTCAATCCCGTGTTGGTCAAAATTCACTGTCGCTTGTTTGACAGCTATGGCATGTCGGGGCGGGATAGCGATCGCACCCGTACCCTCAGAAGTGTGATGAAACTAGCCCCAGACCATCCAGACGTGATGGGTCGCCAGGGGATTGAAGCGATTCTAAACCATCAGTCTGAGGAGGGGATTGACTTATTAACGAAATCCTTAGAAGCAGGATGTGAGCACCCCCTGATCTACACTACCTTGACGGATAGCTTACAAGAAATCGGCAGAGTTGAACAGCTCAAAGAGATTCGGCGCAAATTTGGCCGTAGGTTCGGGGACATCAACGCCGAAAACGACGCTGATATGCCCAAGTGGCTAGAGGTGTTGTTGATGAAAGACTACTACCTCATGGCTGACTTCATCGGTGATAGCGTCACCAGAGACCCGGCAGTAGAAGCCATCAGTGTTTTCTTTGATGCGGCTGAGGACGAACCCAGTACGGCCCAAAAAATTACCCTGAATCAAAAGCATGCGACAACTGTCTGGGACAAAATGCTACAGCAACATTCTGTTCAGGTGCAAGTTGAGATGTTGCAAGCGATTTCCATCATGGTTCACACCTATGCCCGTCGCAATAAGAAGGGGATGAAAGCCTTGCAGGACAAGTACCAGATCAAGCTGCTCGATTTGGTCGCGCAGTCCCCAGAAGCCAATATTGCCTACGGTCTATTGCTCACCATCCGGGGTGGATCGGCGAAACCGTTGGAGATGGCGCTCAATGAGTGTTTAAAGCGATCAGATGCTCCAGGCAATACCCTGGCCGCCATTCAGCAACGGGCACACTGGTTTGACATCAACGCTAATCCAGTATTGCGATCGCGCATCGACGAGTTACTGAAGCAAGAGTCTCAGAATCCTCACTTACTGTTGGCGAAGGCGACCACCTATCCAGAGCGATCGCCAGAGTATCAGCAATATTACGACCAAGGGTTTGAACTTGCTCGGCGGCTCCAGGATGCTGACGCCCTCCAAGCGTTCCGGGAGGAAAAGTGGATAGCCTCTCACAACATGACCAAAGCCTTGTTCCACGAGTTGGAATCAATTAATCGATTTGAGCTGTTGATCAATCCTGAGGGCGTGCTGGAGCGGATCATTCGGCGGGTGGTGGGCGAAGATGCTCCCCCCGACGTGATTGCAGCGCTCTTACCCCAATTGCAAGTGATGCTAGAAGCTGTCATGGGAGAGGGTGGTGGTCCCTTTGGGGGTGGTCCCTTTGGGGGTGGCCCCTTTGGGGGCTTCCCTGACGACGATGAAGAGGAGGATTTTGCTGATGATGGCGACTTTTTCTTCTTCCCGCCTCCCAGTAACAGTGGGAGAAAAAAGAAGAAAAAGAAATGGTTTGAACTGTGAGCTTGTACGCTCTGGGCTGCAAGTTCTGGGCTGCAAGTTTTGGGTTGCAAATTCTGGGTTGCAAATTCTGGGCCGTGCAGATCTAATGAGTGTCTAATACTCGAATAAAAACTCTAGTCTTTTCGCATCACTCTTATGGCTATTCAAGAACACTATGACCGTTTGGGAATAACTGCTGACACCCCGTTAGCTGATATCAAAAAAGCCTATCGAGCCAAGCTCAAAGAGTTTCCGGCTCATAGCCATCCCCAGGAATTCAAAGAGATTCGCGCCTCCTATGAGGCTGTTCAAGCCTATCTTAAGTCTCCCCACAAGACCGAGGACTTTTTTGATTTGTCTCCTATTGAGGAAAAGTTGGATGAAGCCGCGATCGCTCAAATTAAGCAACGGGCGATGGAGCAAGTGGAGGTGAGTGTGAAGGATTTGATTGCGTTGACGTTTTAGGGTTGGGGAGTTGGGGAGTGGGGAGTGGGGAAGGGGGAGTGGGGAGTGGGGGAGTTGTTTAGTTTAGGGAGTGGGGGAGATGACGCGATCGCCACGGGCCTTGGCCCAGGAGAAAATGCAGCAGCGGAAGCAACAAGAGGCACTACTGACTGACTTGTTGACGGTGTTGGATGCGCTGGATCGAGCGGTAGAACATTGGGGGCAGGCTCAGGAAACCCTTCGGGCGGGTGTCCAGGCGGCGGGGGCGATCGCAGATGATGAGGGTGAGGTCATATCGCTCCCGACTGATACCCCTAAATCGCCCAAGTCTCCTTCTGCTGATGGATCGATTCCACTGATGGGAGAGTCTTCCCCCGCTGCTTTAGCCAGTGAGCTAAATCCCAGTGAGCTAAACCCCAGTGAGCTAAACCCCAGTGAGCCAATGTCTTGGGGCCAAAAATTATGGGACTGGTGGGTTCAACGGGCGATCGCGTTTTCAAATCCGTCCCGTGGGATCGAGGCTCAATCGGCGACGGGTGTTCCAATGACCTCGGATACTTTGGAGACCTCGGATACATTAGATACCTCGGATACATTAGATACCTCGGATACATTAGATGCCTCGGATACATTAGATGCCTCGGAGCCAGTCGCGACCGATATCGCCCACAATGCCATGCCAAACGAGACCGCCAGCGAGACCGCTAGCGATATGACCAGTGTGGTCACGAGTGCGTTCGATGGGACTGAACTAATTCGCAATACAATGGCAGATATTATGGCAAAGCATCAAGTCATACCGATTCCTGCGGTGGGGCAACCCTTTGACCCGACCGTGATGAAAGCGTTGGGTCAGGCTGTGGATGGGACCGTTCCGCCGAATACGGTGGTTCAGGAGGTGGTGCGGGGCTATCGCTGGAATGATAAGGTATTGCGAGAAGCGCAGGTAACGGTAGCGGTCTCTCCCTCACCGCAAACCTAGAGAAACGATTAACCCTGAAGGAGGGGGCGATCGCCTGCCTCATAATGACTTCATAAAACGATAAATAAAAGTAAGAAATCAAGGGATAAGGACTATGGCAACTGTAGGCATCGACTTAGGCACAACCAATTCAGTGGTAGCCGCATTGGATCAGGGGCAACCTTGGGCCATCCCGGATGACGATGGCAATCTGTTGTTGCCTTCCTGCGTCGGCTTTAGCGAATCGGGCCAATTGTTAGTGGGGCAAACGGCGTTGCGACAGTACGCGGCGGCACCGGACCGCACTGTCATGTCCATCAAGCGCCAAATGGGGACGGATTATTCGGTTTCTCTCGATGGCAAAGAGTATCGACCCCAAGAAATTTCAGCCATTGTCCTCCGTGCCCTGAAGCAACGGGCAGAAGAAGCGCTGGAGGAAGAAGTCACTCAGGCCGTGATTACGGTTCCCGCCTATTTTACCGATGCCCAGCGACAGGCCACCAAGGAAGCGGGGGAAATCGCAGGGTTTGAGGTGTTGCAGATTCTCAATGAACCGACGGCGGCGGCCTTGGTGTTTGATATCCGGTCAGAAGAGACCGAAACGGTGATGGTGTATGACCTAGGCGGTGGTACCTTTGATGTTTCCATTGTAGAAATTACGGGAGAAGTCACGGAGGTATTGGCCAGCCACGGCAACAACCGTCTAGGTGGGGACGACTTTGATCGGCAATTGCAGCGGTATTTGGGCGATCGCTTCCGCCAAGCCAATGACATGGATGTCCCCGACGATGCGGTCACGGGGGCACGATTGCGCCAAGCGGCTGAAACGGCCAAAATTGCCCTGAGTGAGAATGCCTTTGTCAAAGTGCGAGAGGCTTATCTTGCGAGTCGAGGGGAAGAAGCATTACACCTGGATGTGGAACTAGCCCGGGACGACTTTGAAAACCTGATTCAGCCGTTGCTGAAGGAAACCCTGGATGCGATCGATCGTGCCTTAGATGATGCGGACTTGACCACTGATGGCTTGGATCGAGTGATTCTTGTGGGCGGCTCGACTCGTATTCCCCTGGTACAGCGCCTCGTGGAAACCCATTTACCCGATGTGCCTGTCAGCAGCTTTGATCCCGATTTATGCGTTGGCATGGGGGCGGCCCTGCAAGCTGGAGTCTTATCAGGGGCCGAAGTCGATTCAATCTTGGTGGATGTGATCCCCCACTCTCTCGGCATTGCCGCCATGACGGATACTCCAATGGGACCAATCCCTGGTTTCTTCAGCGTGATTATTCCCCGCAACACCGTGATCCCAGTGTCCCGCTCCGAGCTGTATTCCACGGCAATGGATAACCAGGAAAAGGTACAAATTGAAGTCTATCAGGGAGAAAACGCGATCGCCCGCGAAAACGTTCCTCTGGGGGAATTCATGGTGGAAGAGTTGCCCCTCAAACCTGCTGGGAGTCTGCAAATCGAAGTTCATTTTGATTTCGATATGAATGGCATTCTGACAGTCACCGCGACGGAAAAGGGGAAAGGCCAGTCCCAGTCCCTCACCGTCAACGACGCAGAAACGGGGCGTTTATCCAGCCATGAGCTAACCCAAGCGCGAGAATCGGTATCCAATTTGTTTGAAAATTTTGCCGAACACTTGTTTGAGACCGAAGAGGGGGCCAAAAATGACGATACTGAGGATGACACCGATGGTGGGAGCAAAGGGAAATCCGTAGACGTGGAGGTGCTGGGGCCTGAAAAGTAGGAGCGGCGATCGCCGATGACTCGTGCCGTTCAGGATTTGGGCGGTACGATTGCTCGTAACTCGCCAAACTTGGGAGACCAAAATCCGTTTTTCGTCTGAAAAAAAGCGACCTCCTTACACTTGCCTCGCCGCTGCTCTGGGATCGAGCAGCGGAGCATCTCCCTGTCTTGGCCCTCTTTTTGATACCGATGCCGCTGCAACCACGCGCCACAGACAGGACAGGGATAATCCGTAAAGGAGGCGGGATCGGGTTGGCGCTGGGCGTAGGGTAACTCGTATTGCTTTTGGCGCGGGTTCCAAAACATCACGGTGCCACAGCCCGGAGTGTGACATTTGAGAAAATGTTTCGTTTTCATTTTCTTCGACTTCGATGGAACTTTGCTC
>JBFRWC010000086.1:0-6698 GCA_051439365.1 Leptolyngbyaceae cyanobacterium | reverse complement strand
CCACAATACGCAAACTAAAATAGTTTTAGCTTATTGCTACCCTCCCTGGACCATCCTTATCTATCAATGTCCCACCACCCTCCTTGCCTACGACGGTAGCGATGAAGGGGCGCAAACAGGAAGCTATGGATCCATGCCACTCTGTCAGAGGTATGGATCGAATATCAGGAATTTCTCTCCTCCAAAAATGCTATGAGAGACTGAGCTAAGTCCTTTACATGGGGAGTCTGGACCATCCCATAATGATCTCCAGGAATTTGAATGGTGTCATATTTAGTGAGGATAGAGTCCCAGCCTCGATCGCCCTCAACATCTGCAGCACAATATAAAATCACCTGACTGCTATAGGGTTGGGGCTGATAATGGGCTAACGCCGTTCGATTGGCGGTGAACACCTGTAATAGCTGCTCCATGTAGGATAGCTCCATTTCTGGCGGTAGGAGATGCATGGATTGAGCGAGGGTGAAAACCTGTTGCAGTTGGGCAGTAGGTTCCAAGGAGGCAAGTTCGGTGGGGGCGATCGCCAATTCGACTCCAAATAAACCACCTAGATCGGTGACTAACGCTTGTAAGTTCGCCAGGTTCACCTCTTCCGCACTCAACTCCGATCCTGGGGTCGCCGATGCCCATGGTTCGGTTGTGGCGATCGCTTGGGGTGTGTAGCTATCAATCAAGGCAACCAGAGCAACGGTTTCGCCCATTGATTGCAACTGTTGGGCCATTTCGATGGCAATCACGCCTCCCATCGACCATCCGGCCAGATGATAGGGACCCTGGGGTTGACGGCTTTGGAGGGCTTGAATGTAGGTGCTAGCCAGAGTCGGAATCGATGACTGAGGATCACTATCACCGTAGAGCCCAGGAGACTGCAGCCCGTACAGTGGTTGGTTGCGTCCCAGATGACGGGCCAGTTCGGCATAACAGAACACGTTTCCACCAATGGGATGTACGCAGAAGAGTGGTGGCAAGGTGCCTTGGGGTTGGATCGGCACAAGGGGAGACTGAGGGATAGCACCACGAGCATCATCATGGGCATTCAGTAATCGGGCTTGGGCTTCAACTGTCGGGTCGGTGAATAGGGTCGCCAATGGCAGATGCACTCCTAATAGTTGCTCGACTTTGGCCATCAATCGCACAGCTAACAAGGAATGTCCGCCCAAATCGAAGAAATTGTCCTGTGCTCCCACATGAGTAACATTCAGTACTTCAGCCCAAACTTGAGCCAGTTGGAATTCGAGGATGGTGCGGGGCGGGATGGAGCGATCACCTCCCACGAGCCCATGCTGTTCAGGAGCAGGCAACCCACGGCGATCGACTTTACCGTTAGCGGTGAGGGGCAGTGCCTCTAGGACCATGAAAGTATTGGGCACCATGTAATCGGGCAGTTGGGTTTTGAGGAACTGTCGCAACTCATCGTTGGACGGAGAATCAGCAGTTACAACAAGGTATGCCACCAATTGCTTGTCCTCTGGCTGTTCTTCACGGGCAATCACCACTACTTGGTTGACTTGAGGATGCTGTGATAAGACCGCTTCAACTTCTCCCAGTTCAATGCGGAAACCCCGGAGTTTTACTTGATGGTCAACACGGCCAAGGAACTCGATATTGCCATCAGCACGATAGCGCACCAAATCTCCAGTCTTGTAAAGCTGTGCGTCAGGATTATTACTGAAAGGATGAGCAATAAATTTTGCTTGAGTTAACTCAGGACGTTTATGATACCCCATGGCCACCCCATCTCCCCCGATACACAGTTCACCCGTTATTCCAATGGGAACTGGGTTGAGATACGTATCGAGAATATACACTTCAGTGTTGGCAATCGGTTTACCGATGGGAACCGAGGGATGTAACTCACTTACTGAAGTGATTGGAAAATAACAGGTAAAAGTCGTATTCTCCGTTGGACCATAACCATTGATGAGTTGGCATTCCTCTAGAGTATCCAATGCGATCTGCACATCTGACACTGATAAGACATCGCCTCCTGCCAGTAAATACTTCAATGGCTTTAGTCCTTCTAACTGTTCCTGCACCATCAGGTGGAACAAACCAGCAGTAAGCCATACTGTCGTAATTTGATGGTCATGAATCATCTGGGCAATCTCAGCCAGGGTAGATTGCCCAGAGGGCATGATGTTTAGCTGAGCACCGTTGAGCAAACTGCCCCATAGTTCAAGGGTAGCTGCATCAAACGAAATGGGTGCTAACTGGAGAAAACGATCCTCTGGGGAAAAGGAGAGATAATTAGTATTCTTTACCAATCGCACCACGCCACGATGACAAATGCTAACGCCTTTGGGTTGCCCGGTAGAACCAGAGGTATACATCAAATAGGCTCTGTGGTTAGCAGTTGATGATACCGATAACGGAGTAATCTCATCTATCGGCAAAATGGGCAGGAGGGTATCCAAACACAGGCTGGGAATGGGAAGACTATCCAGCCGATGATGTAATGACTGCTGAGTTAACAATACGGTAGGGTTGGCATCATCAATCATGTAGTTCAATCGATGTTGGGGGTAGGTGGGGTCCAAGGGCACATAGGCAGCCCCTGCCTTGAGAATGGCCAACAACCCCACCACCATTTCAACAGAACGTTCTACATAGATGCCCACTAAATCTCCTACCTTGACCCCATGCTGCTGAAGGGTGTGAGCCAGTTGATTCGCTTGGGTATTTAGTGCCCTATAACTAAGCTGCTGGTTCTCAAACACAACTGCCACTGCATTCGGGCACTGTTCCACTTGAGATTCAAAGAGTTGATGAATGCACTGATCCTGGGGATATTCTGTTTGAGTATCATTCCACTCCACCAGCAACTGATGGCGTTCAGCAGCGGTGAGCAAGGGCAGTTCGGTCACAGATTGGTTGGGGTTCGTGGCGATCGCCCCCAACAACGTTTCAAAATGGCCCACCGCTCGGTGAATTGTCGTCGCTTCAAACAAGTCCTGATTATATTCCCAATAGCCAATCAGGCCATTGTCCCGTTCTTCCAGCGAGAGGAATAGGTCAAACTTGGCTCGACCGCTTTCCATTTGCAGCCACTCAAACGTGATTCCTGGCAAATTTAGCGGGTCCATCGGTGCATTTTGCAAGGCAAACATCACTTGGAAAATGGGGCTATGACTGAGGCTACGTTCTGGTTGCAAAGCTTCTACCAATTGCTCAAAGGGTAAGTCTTGATGGGCATGGGCATCCAGAGAGGTTTGACGCACCTGGGCGAGTAGTTGAGTAAAAGTGAGCGGCTCGTCGAGAGGAGCATCAAAGCGCGAACGCAATACCAATGTATTGACGAAAAAGCCAATTAGTCCTTCAATCTCACTGCGGTTCCGGTTAGCAATGGGGGTTCCCACCAAAATATCGGTTTGGCCACTGTAGCGATAGAGCACCGTGCTAAATGCGGTAAATAGAGTCATAAACAAGGTCGCCCCCTGCTGTTGGCTCAGGTGCCGCAATTGTTCCGTCAAGGTCAGGTCAATGTGGAAGAAGACGCGATCGCCCCGGTTGGACTGCACTGTTGGTCGGGGATGATCGGTGGGTAATTCCAGTAATGGTGGTGCATCGGCTAACTGTTTTTGCCAATAGTCTAACTGGGGAGCGAGGGACTGGGTGGTGCTGGGCTGTCGCTGCCAAGCGGCAAAGTCGCCATACTGAATTGGCAGTTCGGCTAACGGTGAAGGCTGGCCTTGGACGAAGGCACTGTAGGTCACTTCCAGTTCATGGGCCAAGACCCCGGTAGACCAACCATCGGTGATGATGTGATGCATGGTAATCAGCAACACGTAGTCATCGGCGGCCAGTTGTAACAATTTGACGCGCAGTAAGGCATCCTGGGCCAAGTCAAAGGGCTCGTTGACGGCATCCTGGCCCAGGCGCTGTACCTCAGCCATTTGATGTTCGGGGGCGATCGCCTGCAAATTCACCAGTGGCAAGGGTAGCACTCGTTCGGGGGCAATCATCCGATTAGGGGTACCGTCAACCGACCGGAAATGGGTACGTAAGTTGTCGTGTCGTCGCACAATGTCTTGAAGCGCACGATGGAGCGCGTCTACATCCAACATGCCTGATAACCGCAGCCCTTCCTGTTCGTTATAGGCAATGCTTTGATCTTGCAACTGATTTAAGAACCAAAGCCGCTGTTCTGCAAACGAGAGAGGGAATTCACCCTGACGCGGAATCGGCTGAATGGGAGCCAGAGTAGATGATGACTGGGTGCTGGTTTTGGCCAGCAGCTCCTGGCTGAGTTGGGCAATGGTAGGAGATTCAAACAGGCGATGCAGCGATAGTTCTTGCTGAAAAACGTCCCGCACCCGTGATATCAACTGGGTGGCTTGAATGGAATCGCCGCCCAGCATAAAAAAGTTGTCCAATACGCCAATTTCATTCAGACCCAGCACGTCCATCCACATATCAACCAGGAGGGTTTCGGTGGGCGTGCGGGGAGCCACCATTTCCACATCCATTACCGGACGGGCATGGTCAGGTTCAGGCAACCGTTGGCGATCGACTTTCCCACTGGGGGACACGGGGAGTTCATCTAGAATCACGAAGGTGGCAGGCACCATGTAATCGGGCAAGGTTTCCTTGAGGAACTGCCGCAACTGGGGAATCAGTTGGTTGGTTTTCTGACCGCTATAAGGATGGTTAGCGTAGGTACTCCAAGGCTGTAGCTTCTCCTGCGTTGGCTCAACCCAACTCTCGCGATCGGGAATAATGTTGGTCCCCTGTTTGATAAAGATGACATCGTAGCTGCTGCGATCGCCGTTGTTGGCCCAGGTGATGTGGATGTCATAGGGCATCTGCCCTTGTAGCGTCCACCAGGCTTCAGGCTCAACTGCCTTTACATTGGCACAACAGGTAGCCACAGCTTGCCGCAATTCTCCCGCCGTTGCAGGACCGCTATCCCCATCATTGCCATCCGCCAGCAGCGACATCGCCATAACGTCGGACCCAATACGGGCATTGGGGACCTGATTGACCACGAGGAGATCGGGCGATCGCGCTATAACTTGTTGCCGAATCACATCAATCTGACTTTCCCCATCCTCTTGTTGCCAGTCCATCACCATTGGCGTGGCCGGAGTGTGAGCCTCCTTGTCAACATGCAGCACCACATCGTAGCGGAACCGGGTTAGCTCATTTTGATAATGACCCCGCTTCAGGTGAATTTCAACCTGGGTAATGCGGGGGAGGTGGTGTTTGAGGGCGATGAAAAACTCAGGTGCAATGAGTAAGCGCTGTTCCCGATTGAGGCGATCGCCAATCCGCCGCTGCAAGTCTTTCACTGAGAGCGTGTCCGGGGCTTGATACAGTTGCACCGAAGTGTGGAACAGCTCCAACAACGGCAAACTTAGGATATCGCCCAAGAAAATTTGACCGCTGGGGTGAATCCGATCCACCGCAGTTTCAATTACCTCCACCAAGTACTCAATGCTGGGAAAAAACTGAATCACCGAATTGGAAATAGCGGTGTCAAAGGATGCAGTCACGATATCGCCCAAGGTATGGGCCGGGGCTTGTTGTAACGCCACCGAGGCCACCACCGACGGCTCCAGCAACTGCCCCTGCTGTAGCTGCCGTTCCAGATAACGAATCGCTTCACCCGATAAATCCGTAGCATAGTAGTGCTGACAATGGGCCGCCATCCGAAACAGGAGTAACCCCGTACCACAGCCAATTTCCAAGAGCCGCTGGGGCTGGAGCGAGAGAATTCGCTCTACCGTAAAATCCACCCATTCCTGCACATGGTCGGGGTCCAAGTCTGCCCCGGTGTAGGAATCATTCCAGCCCCCAATGTGAAAATCCGCCTCCTGCTCCGTATCCGGCTGAATATAGGCTTCATCCCAAATTTGCTGCCACTGCTCCGTTTGTTGGGTGACATCTTGGGTGACAGTAGCATCAGCATCAGTACCAGGTACAACATAAGCTACCAGGTGTTTTTGGCCATTGGCTTCTTCGCGCACTGTCGCCACGGCTTGGGCAATCTTTGCATGGTGACTCAAGGTGGATTCAATTTCGCCCAACTCAATCCGATAGCCCCGCACCTTCACTTGGTGGTCCACCCGACCTAAACATTCAATCGTGCCATCGGGACGACAACGGGCTAAGTCTCCAGTTTTGTAGAGGCGATCGCTCTGCCCAGGGTTTCCATCTGCGGAATCCGTATTCTCCCAAAAGGGGTTCACAATAAATTTTTCGGCGGTGAGCTGGGGACGGTTAAGATATCCCCGTGCCAATCCCGCTCCACCAATGTGGAGTTCGCCCACATCGCCTACCGTAACAGGGGTCTGGTTTTCGTCTAGGATATAGGCTTGAGTATTGGCGATCGCCTGTCCAATGGGTACCGTCTACGCTGCTATAGTTTGGACCTGATAGGCCGTGGCCCACACCGTAATTTCAGTGGGACCGTATAAATTCCACAGTGATGCCCCCTCTGGTCGTAGCTGATTCGCGACTTTCGGTGATAGCCGCTCCCCCGTGGAAATAATTTTCAGCTCAGCACTACCCTCCCAACCCGCATTCAGCAACATTTGCCAGGTGGTGGGCGTTGCGGACATCACCGTCGCTTGGTGGTAGTCAATCAATCCCATGAGTAGTTGCGGGTCTTTGGTGGCATCTTGGCTGGCAATCACCACTTGGCCCCCAACAGTCAGCGGCCCGTAAATTTCCGGCACGGACACGTCAAATGAAATCGT
>JBFRWC010000085.1:0-4515 GCA_051439365.1 Leptolyngbyaceae cyanobacterium | reverse complement strand
ATGTGCAAGTGATCCGAGATATCCTGTCCCAGGGCAATAACAGTCGCGAAATAGTGGCGATCGCCGATCCCCAATCTGCCATCCAGTATTTGCGCCGCCAGGAACCCTACAGCGATGTTCCCCACCCCAGCCTAATTTTGCTCGACCCTGATTTGGCCAGTACCTTACACCCCAACGGTTTCACGGTTCTATCCATAATCAAGGCTGATCCGAATCTCAAACGCACCCCCATCGTTGTACTCACCTTATCTGATGACACCGCAACCGTTTTTAACAGCTATGCCCTTCAGGGTAATTGCTATGTAATCAAATCAGATAATTTGCAACATTTGGCCGATATAGTAAAACAAATTGAAGAATTTTGGCTTGAAATAGTAACGCTGCCGACTGAGTAAGCACCACGATTTTGAAGAACTTTTGTAAAAAAACAATAACTATCTTTCCAGATCGAAACAGATTAAATAGAACCAAGGCAGAAAATTGGGTTTTATTTTTATCTGTAAAAGCAACGTAAAAACAAAATAACGCCAAAACAAAGGCTTAAAAATGTTTTAACGATATCTAGTTTCGGTAGCTCAGTATACTGCGCTATTCTGCTAGTGAAAGCGGCAAATCTATTAACATTACTATACTATTACTAACTCTCTGAGGCTGATTATGACCACCATTGATACAGCGCATCTAGAAGCAAGTGGCATTAATCTAACCCACTTGAAGCAACCACAAATAAGTACAATTTCTCGAATTCAGCCCCACGGAGTCTTGTTGGTTTTGGGCGAATCAGACTTGGCTGTTTTACAGGTCAGTAGTAACAGCAGTCGGGCATTTGGGTTGCCTCCCCAAAATGTTGTGGGCAAAAATTTAGAGGATTTAATTGATGCCTATCAGTTTTCCAGGCTAAAAGCGGCGCTAGACACAAACAACCTAGAGCTGATCAACCCAACCAAAATGTGGATACGGCGGGATGGGGATGACTATGCCGTTTACGATGGTGTGTTTCATCGCAGTGCCGATGGTTTTTTGGTTCTAGAGTTAGAACCTGCTTTAAGTCAGGAAAATATTCCTTTCTTGGGCTTTTATCACTTAGCAAAAGCCTCGATTAGTCACCTGGAAAGTACATCGCAACTTAAAGATTTTTATCAAGTTATTGTGCAGGAGGTTCGTAACGTCACCGGGTTTGATCGGGTGATGCTGTATCGGTTTGATGATGATGGTCACGGAGAGGTGGTCGCAGAGAATCAATTAGACGAAATGGAGTCCTATTTGGGCTTACACTTTCCTGAGTCGGATATTCCTAAGCCTGCTCGCAAAATGTTTTTGTCCAACTGGATTCGGGTGATTCCCAACGCAACGGCAGGGGAAGTGGAACTATTTCCCCCAACCAATCCAATTTCAAAACAGCCCGTGGATTTGACCCTTTCTATTCTGCGGAGTCCCTATGCTTGCCATACAGAATATCTGCACAATATGGGGGTGGCAGCGTCTTTAACCATCTCACTGATGAAGGATGACAAGCTGTGGGGATTAATTGCCTGTCATCACCGGACACCGAAACAAATTCCCTATGAGTTACGCAAAGCCTGTGAATTTTTAGGGCGGGTGATTTTCTCGGAAATTTCTAATCGGCAAGAAGAGGCCGATTATAGTTATCGAATGAAGTTAGCTTCGGTACAGTCTAGCTTGCTAGAGACGATCGCCCAAGACGATGACTTTGTATCAGGCTTAACTCAGCATGAACCCAACTTGCTGGATTTAGTAGACGCCCAAGGTGCAGCGATTTGTGTCGGTGGCCATTGGACGATGGTAGGCCGCACGCCTGTTGAGGAAGAATTGGACTATTTGGTGCAGTGGTTAGCCAAGAACGTTGAGGAAGAGGTGTTCTACACTGACTCACTGCCCCTGGTGTATTCCGATGCTGAGCGGTTTAAGGATGTGGCCAGTGGTCTATTAGCTATTCCTATCTCCAAACGCAGCTATGTATTGTGGTTCCGCCCCGAAGTGATTCAGACTGTAGATTGGGGAGGCGATCCAAACAACGCCTACGAGTTGAAGGAGGTAGACGGTGACACCCGCCTGTGTCCGAGACAATCCTTTAGTTTATGGAAAGAAACGGTGCGTTTGACCTCTCTTCCCTGGAAGGCAGTGGAAGTCAAGGTGTGCTTAGAGTTGAGAAAAGCAATCGTCAATATTGTGCTGCGGCAGGCTGAGGAGCTAGCCCTGTTGGCGGAGGATTTAGAGCGATCTAATGCTGAATTGAAAAAGTTTGCCTATGTAGCCTCCCACGATTTGCAGGAACCCCTCAATCAAGTGGCAAATTTTGTTCAGTTGCTGGAAATGCGGTATGACGAAGAGTTAGATGAGGACGGCAAGGAATTTATCGGGTTTGCGGTTGAAGGGGTAAGCCTGATGCAAACGCTGATTGATGATGTGCTGGCCTATTCCAAGGTGGATTTACAGGGTTTGGAATGGCAGCTCACGGAGGTGGAGACATCTCTGGAACAGGCATTGAACAATGTACGGTCCCGGATTAATGAAACCAATGCGGTGATTACCCACGACCCCATGCCCACGATTGTGGCGGATGGAACCCAGTTGATGCAGTTGTTCCAAAATTTGGTGGGGAATGCGATTAAGTTTGGCAAGCCAGGGGTATCCCCTGAAATCCACATCAGTGTTAAGCGGCGGGAAGACAACTGGCTGTTTTCCATCCAGGACAATGGTATTGGCATTGACCCAGCCTTTAAGGATCGGATCTTTGTGATTTTCCAACGGCTGCACACCCGCGATGAATATCTAGGATCGGGGATGGGCTTGGCCATTTGCAAGAAGATTGTGGAGTGCCATCGAGGCCAAATTTGGGTTGAATCCCAATTAGGAGAAGGGGCTACTTTCTATTTCACCATTCCAGTGGGGGGACGCGATCGCCATCATGTCAGCACACGCAAGCGACAAAGTTATCTTGCTGATCGAGGATAATCGCGCTGATATCCGCCTCATCCAAGAAGCGCTGAAACGTACCTCAATTCAATGTGAGGTGGCAGTGGCGCGGGATGGGGTGGAAGCGATGGAATATCTGAGACCAGATGCTGCATCGGTAGCTGCCGTGCAGCCGGACTTGATTCTGTTGGATTTAAATTTGCCCCGCAAAGATGGGCGGGAGGTGCTGGCCGAAATTAAGGCTGATAGCAGGCTCAAACACATACCCATCATTGTGCTAACTACATCTCGCAATGAGGAGGATATTCACAAAAGCTATGACTTGTACGTCAATTGCTACATTTCTAAGTCCCGTAACTTAGCCGAACTGTTCAAAATCGTCCGGGGGATTGAAGCATTTTGGTTAGAAACTGCAACCCTGCCATCCAGCCCATCCTAGTCAAGTCCACCATCAATGTATTGTTGGTGGAGGACAGCACGGCAGAAGCCCGTTTTCTCCAGGAAACTTTAAAGAGAACAAGCCTCAATCGCTTTCATGTGGTTCATGTTAAGCGGTTGGCAGAGGCGATCGCTGCTGCCCAGCTAGAAGAAAGTACGACAGTCCTGCTATCGGGGCAAAGCTTGCCGGAACAGGGCTTTGATTTGATTTTATTAGATTTGACTCTGCCGGATAGTGCAGGACTAAGTTCTCTAGAACGCCTAATAGAAGCAGCCCCTACTTTGCCCATCGTGGTTCTAACCAACACAAATGATAATGAACTGGCGATCGCAGCCGTGCGCCAAGGTGCCCAGGATTATTTGATGAAGCGCCAAGTGACCCAGGATTTGCTGGTGCGCTCGATTCGCTATGCCATTGAGCGCAAACATGCGGCAGAAGCGTTGCGGGGAGCTAACGAAATTCTAGAGCAGCGGGTGGTGGAACGAACTACCGAATTGGCGGCAACCAATACCCTGCTTCGGCAAGAAATTGAGGCTCGGCAGCAGGCTCAGAAACGGCTTACTATTGCCCAACAGGTGAGTAAGATTGGCACCTTTGAATGGGATGTCAAAACCCAAGTAGTGACCTGGAGCGAGGAGCTGGAAATTTTATATGGTCTGCAACCGGGGGAGTTGGGCAATCGAATTCATCTCTGGTTGCAAATGGTGCATCCCGACGATCGCGATCGCGTTCAGCAGCGGATTGATGAGGCGATCGCCCAGGAACAAGGCTTTGCCGATGAGTTTCGGATTCTGACCGCGAGTCAAGCAACCCGCTGGATTGCCGTCAGTAGTAGCCTGTTCAAAGATGCAGCAGGGTCTCCCCATCGGATGATTGGTCTGCATATGGATATTACCGAGAAAAAGCAACTGGAGGGTCAACTTTTACGGGCACAGCGGTTAGAAAGTTTGGGAACCCTCACCAGCGGCATTGCCCATGACCTCAATAATATCCTGACTCCCATCCTGGGCGTGGTGCAGCTTCTACCGATGCAGTTACCGGAAGTGAGCGATCGCGATCGCCTCTTACTCAATACCTTAGAATCTAGCGCCCGTCGCGGCATTGATTTAGTCAAGCAGATTCTATCTTTCAGCAGGGGT
>JBFRWC010000084.1:0-5841 GCA_051439365.1 Leptolyngbyaceae cyanobacterium | reverse complement strand
CTCGTTACCTTGGGACAAAATAACTGCTGGTACGTGGTGTCCAATCAGGATGTGGTGGGGCTGTATCCAGAAATTCCCCGGATTGCGGCGGTGGATGATTGGGCACTCCCGCCTGACTTGAGGATTCGATTGGGCCAGCGGTTGGAGGGGAATGAACAGACCGAGGCGATCGCTCACCGCATTCCCGTCTTGCCGGAACGCCCTGCCCTGGCCCCAGAAGTGGAGTCCCAACTTCAGCGCACCCAAGAGGTCGAACAGCGGCTGGCCAACCATCAGGCCCATGAGTGGGGCAAGCCGGGGCAGTTGTTGAAGCGGATTCGGCGGATTCAGCGATTGGAAGATCAAATTAGCGATCGCCGTGCCAAACTAAAGCAGCGCAGCAAACATTATTGGCGACAGTTTCTCGACCTGATTGCCGTGCTGCGTCAGTTTGACTGTTTGGATGATGTGACTCCCACTTTCCTCGGCCAGATGGCGGCGGCAGTGCGGGGGGACAACGAACTGTGGTTGGGATTGGCCCTGGCTTCTGGCTACCTCGATCTGCTCGACCCCCATCACATTGCCGCCGTTTGTGCGGCCCTAGTCACGGAAGTGTCCCGCCCCGACCTCTGGGTGGCCTACGAACCCTCTATCGAAGTCACTGCTACTTTGGATGAACTGCGGCATCTGCGTCGCCAAATTTTTCAGGCCCAGCGGCGGTACAATATTGATGCTCCGGTGTGGCTTGAATACGAATTTACTGGACTGATTGAACAGTGGGCGCTGGGCACCGAGTGGAAAACCTTGTGTGAAAATACTAGTCTGGATGAAGGCGACATTGTGCGAATTTTGCGGCGCACCCTAGATTTCCTCTCCCAGGTGCCCCATGTCCCCAACCTGCCAGAAGAATTTCGCCGCAACGTCCGCCGAGCTAGCCATTTAATCGATCGCTTCCCAGTCAATGAATCCAAGATCCTGTCCCCAGAACAGTCACTAGGGGAGCCAGGTTCTAGCACACTCACATAAAACTACATTCTTCTCAATGCAAAGTTGTATGGCCAAGAACCGTGCTTCTGCTCCCGTTTTAAGTGACTCAAGACTTGCTAATTGTAAAGTAGGAGTAGCGATCTCTGAACTTTTCGTCATCGAAAAAACTGAATTTAAAGTTAGGAATATGGCCTGATTTTTGTCACTATGTTACTCTTAGCAAGAGTCAACAAGTGTGTCGGCTAAACCCATCCTAAACAGCGGAATAGAAAATATGGGATAGTTGATGTGTAGAAAGTTGATATTCAAGATAGCTTATATTGGATGATGAATGTACAGAAGTGGTGGGCTATTTCTAATACTATTTCTGCTTTCTTCTTAGTTTTCATTGGAGCCATATGGTTCAGCACGACGAAAATTTATCGCCATGATATAAACCAACTTACAAACCAAGAAGCAGTCAATGAATATTTTGCTAGGGAATTTCCTAATGAATCACGTGAAATCCTAAGAACTGGAATATTTATTCAATCTTTGAAATTTAATAATTCATCGGAGGTGAATTTTACAGGTTATATCTGGCAAGAATTTGACAAAGAAAAATATGCAGGGATTACAGATGATGAGATTCCTGTAGGGTTTGTGTTCCCAGAAGCTGTAGAAAGTGGTAGCAATATTGAACCGTATATTGCTTACCGAAAAATAAAAGGGGATAGGGAGGTAATTAGCTGGTACTTTGAAAGTACCCTAAAACAGAGCTTTGACTATTCAAGGTATCCCTTTGATGACAAGGTTGCTTGGATTCGCATTTGGAACAATGATTTTACTCAATCCGTACATTTGGTGCCTGATTTTGAAAGTTATGCCTCGACGGATGCGAGGGATTCCTTCGGCTTTGACCAAAATATTGTATTGGGTCACTGGATACTGCAAGAGACATTTTTTGACTATAAAAAGCACACTTATAACTCTGATTTTGGGCTTGGTCTAACTCAAGGCGATATGGAGAAGGCGTATCCTGAACTTTATTTCAATATTGCTCTAAAACGAAGATTTCTTGACTCTTTTATTATCCATATATTACCGCTTATGATTATTGCTTGTCTCATTTTTGCCACTTTGCTAATGCTCATAAATAATCTGGAAAAACAAGAAAAACTTGGTATGGATACAAGTGGAGTCATTAGTGTCTGTTCAGGATTGTTTTTTGTTGTTCTGTTATCGCAGATTCAAATTCGAGAACAGTTTGCAGGTTCAGGGATGGTTTATGTTGAGTATTTCTATCCACTCATGTACGTGGCGTTGTTGGGAGTGTCAGTGAACTCGTATTTACTTTCTGCCCCAAATGATGGCAAGAGTCCTATCCTGAATTGGATTAATGAGGGTGATAATATCCATCCCAAGTTATTATTCTGGCCTCTACTATTAGGAAGTGCTGCTCTGATTACTGCGTTGGTATTACTTCCTGAGAGTAGTGGACATTTGCAGCCTGAGCCAGGGAACTCGTTTGGGATAGCTAGACAGGAAGGAGTGATGGGTGTCCTACTTGATTCCTGGACTGAAGATTGAGTGGGGATGGGCTACGCTCGTCTTCACATTCAAGCATCAAATCGGATTACTGTAGCGCCGTAGGAGATTTTATAGCCTACAGTACGATAGCCAAATTATGGAGTAGAATGCTGTGAAATTTGGTCAGTGGTTGGGCTTAATTTGTTTGGCGATCGCCCTCGTCATTCTCTGGCAGGTTCGCCAAATGGTGTTGCTCATTTTCTCAGCCATTGTGTTAGCCACCGCGCTCAATAGCCTAACCCGACAATGGCGACGAATTGGCGTGCGCGATCGCAAGCTTGCCGTCATTTTAACCCTCGTCATTGTCAGTTTTTGTGGCTTTCTTTTCATTACTTTAGTTGTTCCCCCCTTCATCGAACAGTTTCAACGACTTCTTGAAGAAATTCCAAAAAACTTATTGGCCGCAGCAAAAAATATAGAAGTATTTATTAACAATCCACCAGAGCGGATCGAAAATTTTGTTCGCGAAAACCTGCGCGGCAGCATTTTTAACGATTCCATTGACATCACGTCTCTCTCTGCCCAAGTGCAACCCTTGATTCGTGACCTATTGCAAAACTTCCTAGACTTTTTTAGCTCTTCCCTTGGCATTGTCCTGCGGCTTCTCCTGGTGATTGCCATGACCCTGATGTTTTTGAGCAATCCCCAAAGCTATCGCCAAGTTGCCATTAAATTATTTCCATCCTTTTACCGACGACGGGCAGATGAAATTCTAACTGAGTGCGAAATTGCTCTGGGAAATTGGATGGGCGGCATTTTGATCAACTCTATTTTTGTGGCATCCATTAGTTGGATTGGGCTGCGCTTCTTGGGAATTGATCTGGAACTTGCCCATGCCTTGCTAGCGGGATTACTCAACTTTATTCCTAATATTGGCCCCGTCGTTAGCGTGGTTTTTCCCCTAACGGTTGCGCTGCAAGACCCTAGTTGGAAAATTTTAGCCATCATTATCTTGTATGTAGCGATTCAAAACCTGGAAAGCTATTGGATCAGCCCAATGGTTATGGCCAGACAGGTTTCTCTGTTACCTGCGATTACTCTATGTGCCCAACTATTCTTTACGACCTTTTTTGGTATCTTGGGCTTAATGTTGGCTCTGCCCCTAACGGTTGTGGCGAAAACATGGATTGAAGAAGCCCTGATCAAAGATATTTTGGATCGATGTGGATCGGGTGACGAGAAGGATACCCAGAGGAAACCGACCGTTCCCGATCCTGCTCTCCTCCTCAATGGCCATCCTGTCACGGTGACCCATCCTCCGGCAACTTCCACGATTCAACGAACGGCAACGTTAGAACACCCAGGCAATGAAGTTGAGTCAGCCAGCCATCAGGGAGACGGAATCGGGCATGGAATTGATGAAATCAGCCCATGATTCCGTCCCCTGATGGTTAAGGGGTTGTATACGTCGCGATGATTTTAGCTAACCCAGGAACGGCTTCTTCCACATCCACCTTGACTGACTTGCGCAGTTTGTTATAGGCTCCCTTCACCACTTTGTTGCTACTTTTGGCAATCCGAGCATCGGTCACGCCCAACAGTTGATCCGCTACCTCCGATCGCTGTTGACTCAGGTACTCTACCGGATCATCACTCTTCACTCCCTCTGCCCAAATCGGGTCCAGGGCATCACCGATTGTGGGCAACAATTTGCCCACCGCGCTCGTGAGATAATTGGGGCCAACTCCCTTAATCAACTTGTAAGCCGTCTTGAGGGCCATGCCACCGATGCCCTTCTTCGCAGCTACCTGCTCGTTCATTAATTGCACACAGTCTGCAATCACTTTTTCTTTAATTGTGTTGTCAGTCAGAATGTCGCTGAGTCCCATACCAGTTGCTCCATGCTATCAATACTATGGTTACCCGTGAGGAGAAGAAACGAGAGTGTGGCAAGCGGAATTTGGGTAAAACCTGAATAAAACCAAGTTACAGAATAACCACAGTCTCATGTTTAACATATTATCGTTGCAGCAACCTCTGATGGTTGCAATGCTTGATATTCCTACTTCAGAAAAAGGGCACACCAGCAAGACCGCCAGTGTACCCTAAAACCGCAACCTATTGTATCTGACTCAGAAGAGTGGGAAGAGCTAGATGCTCGTTTGTGTATTTGCTGTGACCTAGTTGTTCGTCGTTGCCACCTCAGACGCTTCGCCACCGTTACCACTCACACAGTTCAACATCCGCAAGGTTGCTGCCGCCGCATAGTTCCGCTGGGCGGTGGTGTCAGGCTGGAAATTGCTACCTGTCTCATTCAGCGGGGAGGCAACACCACAGTAAGAGGACATCTGGTCAATCACCGGAGAAGCCCAGTGTTCAGCGGTGTCCGCAAAGTCAAAGGCTTCTTGCTGAGGCCAAAGGGTGGAATCTGACTCTTGGATCGACTGACCGTATTCGGCAGCTCGTCGGAGAATGGCCATCAACTCAGCCCGGGTGACTTCTTGGCCAGGGCGGAAGTTGCCATCTTGGTAGCCGCTGATGATGTTGTTGTCTTGAGCAAACTTAATCTTGGCCGCGCTCCAGCGAGAGGCTACAACATCCGGATAGGGATTCCCATCTACTGCGGTGGGAATGTTGAGGTCAACATTGGGCATTTCATCCAAGGCACCCAGAACCATCGAGACGATTTGCTCACGAGTCAATGATTCTTCAGGGCGGAAGGTGTTGTCTTCGGAGAATCCTGCAATGAAGCCGAGGTCAACCGATGCTTGAATATCTTGAGCATAGATATCGCCTTCGATGTCAGAGAAACTGTAGGATTCAATCATGTTGTCCTTGGGCAACTCAGTATCGGGGATGATGGGCTGGTTGCTATTGTAGGCCAGATAAACGTGACCCAACATCTGGTCGTTATACGTCCGTTTGGCGAATTTCCAACCGGGATCAAGGTTGATACGGGCAAACCCGTCCGTGACACCGTTGGCGCGACCGATCACAAATTCTTCAGCGTTACGGTCATCGGGAGCACCAATCAGAACCAAGTCATTGTCCCGCTCGACGACGCGGAGGCTGTAGAACAAGGCCAAGTCTTGGCCATCAACCCGGATGGAATAGCCGTTGCTGTCGGTGCTACGTCCACAAATTCCGGTGAAGTCAAAGTTAACCAAGAGGGGGTCAACAATGGTGGGGGCGGCACCCGCCTCGCTCCAGCAGTCTTGGTTGGCTGAGATTTGTTCGAGGACGAGCAGTTGATGATCGAACTGGCCACGGGGGGCAGCAACGGCAATAAAGCTGTTCTGATCTACGTCTGCTTCGCCAAAGGTGGCAGTGCTGCCTGCTTCCATCAATCCAAAGGCACCCATAGTG
>JBFRWC010000083.1:0-11265 GCA_051439365.1 Leptolyngbyaceae cyanobacterium | reverse complement strand
CGGCGGGGTTCAGCCACGCAAATTAAATGGCAACCAGCTTACCGATTCTCTCGACTGATCAACAGCATCTTAATCCTATGAAAACGCGATCGCTCTACCCTGAAATTACCCCCTACGCGACCGGAAGCCTCAAAGTATCTGACATCCACACGATTTATTTTGAGCAAGCAGGAAATCCAGAGGGCAAGCCTGTAGTATTTCTCCACGGTGGTCCGGGGGGTGGGATTGATCCGATCTATCGTCGCTATTTTGATCCACAAAAGTGGCGCATTGTGTTGTTTGATCAGCGCGGCTGTGGTCAGAGTACTCCCCATGCTGAATTAGCTGAAAATACCACTTGGGATTTGGTGGCAGATATTGAACAGTTGCGATCGCACCTGGAGATTCCCCAGTGGACTGTATTTGGGGGGAGCTGGGGCAGTACGCTAGCCTTAGCCTATAGCCAAACCCATCCCGAACCCTGCGTTGGTCTGATTCTACGCGGCATTTTTATGTTGCGGGCCAAAGAAATTCGTTGGTTTTATCAGGAAGGAGCCAGCTATATTTTCCCCGATGTATGGCAAGAATACCTCAAGCCAATTCCTGAACATGAGCAGAATGATTTAGTCGCAGCCTACTACAAACGGTTGACCAGCGATGATAAAGCCACTCAGTTAGCCGCCGCCAAAGCCTGGTCTATTTGGGAAGCCAGTACCTCAAAACTACTGCCAGACGCTAACTTAGCTCAGCAATTTGGTCAAGACGACTTTGCCACTGCCTTTGCCCGGATTGAATGTCACTACTTCACCAACCGAGGATTTTTTCAACAAGAAGACCAGTTGCTCAACCATATTGACCGCATTCGTCATATCCCAGCAGTGATTGTCCAGGGACGGTACGACGTTGTATGCCCCATGACATCAGCCTGGGAATTGCATCAAGTGTGGCCGGAAGCAGAATTCATTGTGGTGCCCAATGCAGGGCATTCCATGACAGAACCGGGAATTCGGGATGCCCTACTCGATGCAACCGATCGCTTCTAAGCCATTCTAATGTGAGTGGCGATCGCGATTTGATCTCCTACTGCTGCAAGCTCACCCCCAGACCGGGCAGCGCCGATGGGCACAGACAACCCTCTTGCAGCGTTACCCCGGTAAACGGATCATCGGTGAGATTCAGATGACTATCCAAGTCCAGATGGTCGGCAAAGGAAGCCAGTTGGGCGGCAGCGGTATTGGCTAAGGTGCTATCTGAGTAGCAGCCAAACATAATTTGCAACCCATGGGCCTGGGCCGTGTGAACCATGCGCAGGGCTTCCGATAAACCCCCACATTTCATCAGCTTGATATTAATGCCGTGGATATGGGGCGCAAGGGCGGGAATATCCTGGCTCGTGAAGCAACTTTCATCCACAATGATGGGTAGGGGGGAGCAGTTGTGGAGGCGGCGTAAATATTGTTCTTGCCCCAGGGGCAATGGCTGTTCGATGTAGGTAATCCCTCGATCCTTGAGCCACGGCCCCATGTGGACGGCCTCCGCCATGGTCCAGCCCCCATTGGCATCAACACTGACCTTGGCTCCATCGGGAATCATCGGTCGCAGGGCTTCCAACATAAATTTGTCCGCTGCCATGCCAGCCGGACTGCCCAATTTGACTTTGACTGCTCGCACGTTCTCTGATCCCAACTGATCCAGCCAATGCTGTAACCGCTGCTGAGCCGCTTCTGGCGTACTGATGCCGATGGTGACGGAAGTGGGCACGATGGGATTCCCTTCTCCACCCCATAATTGCCACAAGGGTACCCCTAATTTTTTGCCGATCCAGTCATGCATCGCGACATCAATCGCATTCCGGGCAGCAGAGGGCACGTTGAGCTGGGCCATCCTCTGGGCCACTGGCCCTTGTTCAAATGGGGTGAGAGGTTCGAGATGGGGGGCGATCGCTTCCAAACTAGCCTGCAACACTTCAGTGGTCTGGGCACCACCCACCGAAAAGGGTGAAGCTTCCCCCCATCCCTCCACCCCCTCGTGCTCAAGCCGCACCCAAAGATTGGTACTTTGGGCCGTAGTGCCACGACTAATGGTAAGAGCAAAGCGTTTATGGACTGTGAACGGCTGAACCTGAAGGCGCATTGCAACTGAACTCCCCTAAATAAAAATCAGAAAGCGTAGAACCCCACACTTCCTGATCTCCAATCACTTGATCTGATCGTAAATTGATCATCAACCTAAAATAAGAGCCGTGTAAACTTTAACGACGAATCTTGTCACTTTGGCTAATGAAGACGAGGGCTATGGTTACTGGAATCACAACAATTACTGCACCAGCAAGTAGGCTGTATAAAAAATTGGCTAACGATGGTGTCATGGATGGTTTAACCCCAATCTCAACAATATTAAATCTTCATCAATACATCTTATCGTTCTACCTTACCCTTGAGAAGTCCCAAGGATAAAGAGGTTGGCCAATGCATCCGTCCCATGACTCACAATGGCTTCAGCCCTTTACCTTGGGGATCACCTGAATACTTGCAACATAAGTTTACATTTTCATTTCCTATGGCGATTCCTAATGGCGATTGATTTTATTCTGGTGCCCCAAGGGGCCGAGTACCAGGCTATTCAACGAGGTTTACGTGGGTGGACTGGACCACCGCCCACAGTTCTGGCGCTGCCGATTGGTCCCGCTACGGTGCAACAACAGTTACAGTTTCTGGTACAAGCTGGGCAAATCCCCGATCTAACAGGTCAGCGGGTTCTGCTTTTGGGCTTGGGGGGAAGTCTTTCTACCACCTATCAGGTGGGCGATGTGCTGGTCTTAGAAAGACTGGTGTCGGGAACTCAAGTTTATGAGTGCGATCGCCCCTTTTCCCATACCCTCTATCAACATCTCCATGCGGCACCAGTGCAATCCTCGTCGTTTCAGATAGGCATGGAGAATGGAGTAACGAGCGATCGCCTCCTCACCACCGCTCAAGAAAAACAACAGACTGGGCAAGCGTTTCAGGCTAGTTGTGTCGAGATGGAAGGGGCCAGTGTGTTAGCCACCCTCCAACCCTGGGGAGCCAAAGTCGCCATCATCCGGGTGATCAGTGATGACTGCCACACGACGATTCCAGATCTGACGGCGGCGATCGCCCCCACAGGCAAGCTCCAGTTTGGGCGGATGCTCTGGATCTTCCTGCGCCAGCCCATCGCCGCCATCAACCTAATTCGAGGTAGTCTGACTGGACTACGACGATTACAGCAGATTACACAGCAGCTAGGCCAAATTCGCTAGGCCGGATCAGCGAGACAAAGTCAAGAACTCATCTACACCCGGCTCCCTGATCGCAACCAGTTCAAATATGCTACTTTGGAATGACGGAAACTATGCTGAACCCATACCAGTCATGATTCAACTTCAGGCATCCTCAACCCCAGCGGTGGTCTATCCCGATAGTGACGGTCAACCAATGGCAGATAACACGAAGCAATTTCGATGGATTGTTGTCATTCAACAAAACCTAGATTGGTTATTTGCCAGCGATCCGAACGTGTTTGTGGCGGGGGACTTGCTCTGGTATCCGGTGGAAGGCGACAACAAAAAGCGAGTCGCTCCTGATGTGATGGTGGCCTTTGACCGACCCAAAGGCGATCGCGGATCCTATCGGCAGTGGGAAGAAGCGAATGTGCCGCCCCAAGTGGTATTTGAAATTCTGTCCCCTGGCAATACCAAGGTTGAGATGGATCGCAAATTGTTGTTCTATCATCAGTATGGGGTGGAGGAGTACTATCTCTACGATCCAGACCAAGACGGATTGAAGGGTTGGATGCGGCAAGAGGGTTTCTTGGATGAGATTGATCCGCTTGATCATTGGGTAAGTCCTCGGTTGAAAATCCGCTTTGATACGTCGGGTGAAGAACTTCAGCTTTTTCGACCTGATGGCCAGCGTTTTTTGAGCTACGCCGAAATCGCGGAGCAAGTGGCAACGGAACGGCAACGGGCTGAAGCAGAGCGGCGACGGGCCGAAGTCGAAAGCCAGCGCGCTGAGGCGGAAAGCCAACGCGCTGAGGCGGAAAGCCAACGCGCTGAAGCGGAAAGCCAACGCGCTGAGGCAGAAAGTCAACGAGCTGAAGCGGAAAGCCAACGAGCTGAGGCAGCGGAGGGCAAGGCACAGCGATTGGCAGAACGATTACGAGCACTAGGGGTTGATCCCGATCAGATTTGAGTCTGGTATTTCCGGATGCTTGATCATGGGGGTTCAATCATGGGGGTTGCAATCCTGTATGGGATTGCTTTCGTCCATCATTGATGGGGCGATCGCGTTCTCACTGTCTTCAGCAAACACCCCCAAAGGCGATCGCTTTCTCTCCCGCCAAAATCTGAGGAGCGATCGCAATAGCTAATACACGGGAGCAATAGCTAAACTAGAACCGGGAAAACACGCAACATCTTAAAAAGGGCGAAGCCAATGAAAAATCCTAATCTGTTGGATACGTTAGACCGTCATCCTGAGACAGTGAGCGGTGCATGGGTCTTCAAAGGAACCCGTGTTCCAGTGGCGGCTCTCTTTGAAAACCTCAAAGATGGCGCTTCAATTGACCAGTTCCTAGAATGGTTTCCAGGAGTCACGCGCACACAAGTAGAGGCACTGTTGGACTATGAACTCACCAGGCTAGAGCAGACCGCGAGTTAATGAAAATTCTGTTTGACCAAGGAACACCCGCACCACTGCGTTACTATTTACCAGGACACATGATCGATACGGCCTATGAACGGGGTTGGTCGGAACTGTCGAACGGTAATTTGATTGCCAGGGCTGAGCAAGAAGGATATGAGGTGCTAATCACTACCGACCGCAATCTGAAGTATGAACAAGATTTAACCAATCGTCGCATTGCTATCCTCGTTTGAATGACAACCTCATGGCCGCGCATTAAAAAGCAAAGCGATCGCATTCAAGTCGTTGTAGATACCATTCAGCCTGGTACCTATCAAGAAGTCCCCATCGATTAGAGAGAGCAAAAGAGGAATGGGGAAACGTTGAACGTAGCGGGATAGAAATGTACCGTTTGCTGGAGCGATCGCCATGAATCATTACAATTGTGAATGCTGAAGATAGGGCCACTGATTGCGCTGTTGCGATCGGAATGATCAAGGGATGCCAACGGGCGCGGAACAGGCTGAACTAGAAAAGCAACAGGCGGATGCAGATTCTAGAGCGATCGCCCTTCTCTAGACCACACAGTTACGATCTTCACAATGGTATTCTAACGGGGTTTTAGCAGGGGGCGATCGCTCTTCTCCTCCAACATTGCGCGATCGCCCTCTGCAATACAGCTACAAAGCGATCGCCCTGAACTTGTCCCAACTCCCCTCGACAAACTATTCTTTGAAAATTATCATGAAGTTACTTGATGTTTAGGGCAAGTTTTATGGCTCTTGATCTGCGTAATATCCATCCTCTATCAGAGTTCCAGCGGAGTGCAAAGTCTTCTTTAGCGACGATGAAAGACACGCGATCGCCAATGGTGCTGACTGTTAATGGTAAAGCGGCAGTTGTGGTGCAGGATGCCGAAAGTTATCAGCAATTGCTGGAGCGAGTCGAGCGATTGGAGGTAATGGCAGGTATCCGCCAAAGCATGGAGGAGTTTGACCAGGGTAAGGGAATGCCTTTAGATGAGGCGTTTCAGCAGTTACAGCAGAAACATGACATACCGGATTGAGATTTCACCGACAGCGGTGGCTGATGTTGAGCATATTTTCCTGTGGCTGAAAGAACAGTCGGAGGATTCTGCCTATCGTTGGGTGCGGGAGTGTTACGAGATTTAGGTTGATCTCAGGATCGATTAAGAGATGTGGAGGATTTACTGGGCAATGAAGATGGCTAGAGATGCGATCGCCCCGCCCTAACACGTTATTAAGTCAAGTAATTGCCTCTGTTTAACAGATCTTCAAATAAACAGTTGGTGAAATCCTGAAATGTTGATAGCATCGACGATTCAACCCATAACCGTAAAGCAATAGCGCAATGACTGTGAAGGCACGGTAGCGAAGAAATGGAATACGGTATGATAAAAACGTACTGTTTGCTGAAGCGATCGCCCTTCCCTATTCCTGGGCGATCGCCCGCGCCATGAGTTTCTTCCCCAGAGCCACACAGCGAACAGCAAATACCCTGCGCTCCACTAACAATTGGGCTTCAAGTATAATTTGGAAAAGAAACAATTCAATAGACAATAGAGAGTAGTAATGGTTTCAGGGCCGACTTCACAACCAACGATTATTCGGACAGAACGGGGACTCACGATCGCAGGTACCCGCATCACCCTCTACGACGTGATGGACTATGTGACCGCTCAATATCCCCCTAAGTTTATTCGTGGTCTTTTCAACCTAACCCATGAGCAAATTAGCGCTGCTCTGACCTACATTGAGCAAAACCGCGATCAAGTGCAGGCCGAGTATCACATTGTCCTAAACGAAGCCGAAGAACTACGAGCCTATTATGAAGAAAAAAACCGTGACCTCATTGCCCGACTAGCGACAACTCCCCCTAAGCCTGGTACGGAAGCAGCTTGGGAAAAATTAAAAGCGCAGAAAGCAAAGCACCAAGCGCAGCTTGAGTCTCGCCCATGATTTTTCTGGTTGATCATAACCTTGAAGGCCATGCTCTACTATTGTCAGGGAATATCACCAGCCTTGGGTGGTTAGATTTATTGCCCATTCGCTTTGTCACGTTTGAAGAAATTGAATTAGCGATTACGAGCAATGACCGAGTGGTTTGGCATTTTGCCCAGAACCATCAGATGGTTTTGTTGACAGCTAACCGAAGTATGAAAGGCGAAGATTCCCTAGAGCAAGTGATCCGTGAGGAAAATACACCAACGTCTTTACCTGTTGTCACCCTTGGGGATGGCGATCGCGTTCTGACTGATCCGGATTATCGCAGCCGCTGTATTGATCGGTTAATGGAAATTGCGCTTGATATCGACAACTATCGAGGTGCGATGAGGCCCTTCATCCCATAATTTTAATGATTAAGGTATATCCTAACGATAGGCAAATGCAGATCCTAGGGCGATCGCCCTTCTCCACAGCACACAGTTACGATCTTCGCAATGGTTTCTAACGGGGGTCTAACAAGGGGCGATCGCCGCCACTAGAATTCTCAGGAGTTGATCCAGGTCAGCAGGAACACGGTAAAGGTCCAAATCTTGAGTCACTTGGCGAGACTGGCGATCGAATTGGCCAAACTGCCAAATATTTCCGGTGGACACTGCGCCTTTTAGAAGTGGTTGATCCGATTCAATCCACTGATCCAGGGCAATCAATTCAATAGCGAGTTGCAGAAATCCCCGCTCCAGATCTTCTTTTTTCGCTTCAATTACGAGAAATGTTTGCTCATTTTGGAGTAGGTAGTCCAGGGAACCTTTGAGTTGATGATTAACAAACACGGGGTATTCAACATCCAGCTTGGCTTGGGTATAGTGGAGGACATCCGTTAGGACTGGCGCAATCAGAAACTCCCGTCTTGCCATTTCGCTAGTAAGACCCAGACGGGGCAAGCTTTCTGTAATTCGGGTTTGGAGATTATGGAGTCGCTCCAGTGAGCCACTGTATTGTGGCCACTTCAGAGACTGGCGATGCAGGGAAACACCAAAATAGGCCAAAATATCTTGAGGGGCAAAGTTGAGCTTGAAGTAATCTGCAAAGGTATAAGCCTGTTCAGGCTGAATAATAGTCGGTTTGGGCATAAAGTTTTCATCAATTATCTAGAATGAGGGACTCTCAAGTGTTTGATCCTACAATAGAACTGCGACTCAGCAGCGTGAGGTGATGTCTAATGGGACAAGTCCTTCCTCAAGCCAAACCACTTTTCCTGCAAATTCCAGAGGCGATCGCCCCTCATTCCCTCACCCCCTCAACTTCTGATCATCTACTATGCCCAAATGGTTTAACACCGCTGGTCCCTGCCAAGCCGATATCCACTACATGCTGCCCCCCCTCGACCGCCTGCCCAATGTTGATCGCCTGATTGAACAACGGGGCTACTTTGTCATCCATGCTCCCCGACAAACCGGAAAAACCACCGCCATGCTAGCGTTGGCTGAGCAGCTTACAGCCAGCGGGCAATATACCGCTGTCATGCTCTCGGTCGAAGTGGGGGCACCCTATCCCCACTCTCCTGATCAGGCTGAAGTGGCGATCCTAGGGGAATGGCGCAGGGTGGCCCGTTATCGCCTCCCCGATGACCTCCATCCTCCAGACTGGCGCAACCTTGAGCCGGGGAGTCGAATTGGAACGGCCTTAGGAGCATGGGCTGAGCGATCGCCCCGCCCCTTGGTTATCTTCATTGATGAAATTGATGCCCTCCAGGATGACACGTTAGTTGCCATTTTGCGACAACTCCGATCGGGCTATCCCAGTCGGCCTCAAGGGTTTCCCCATTCCCTAGCATTAGTGGGTGTCCGCGATGTGCGGGATTACAAAGTGGCGGCAGGTGGTAGTCTGCGCTTGCATACGGCCAGTCCGTTTAATATCAAAGTCAAGTCCTTTACTCTACGTCAGTTTACCGCTGAAGAGGTAGCCCAGTTATATGGCCAACATACAGCGGAGACGGGACAAGTCTTTACCCCAGAGACGATTCATCGCGCCTTTACCCTGACCCAGGGACAACCCTGGCTAGTGAATGCCCTGGCCAAGGAAATCGTTGAAGAATTAGTCCCAGATCTGAGCCAGCCCATTACCATTGCTCATGTGGAACAGGCCAAGGAGATTTTGATTCAGCGACAGGATACCCATCTCGATAGTTTGGTCAGTATTTTGCGGGAGGATCGGGTCCGGGCCGTGCTTGAACCGATGCTAGCGGGAGCTGAACCTAGGGAAACCCCCAATGACGATCGCCAATTCCTGATTGATTTAGGGTTGGTCAGACGCGGATTACAGGGAGGCTTAGTGCCTGCCAATCCCATTTATCAGGAGGTGTTACCCCGTGTGCTGGCTAGTAGCTCCCAGGATAGCTTGCCCTTGATTAGTCCTAGTTGGCTGACGGCTGAGGGGGAACTAGATGCAGACCAACTCCTGCAAGCATTCCTCAGTTTTTGGCGACAGCATGGGCAACCATTGCTCAAAAGTGCGCCGTATCATGAGATTGCGCCCCATCTGGTGCTGATGGCGTTTTTGCATCGGGTGGTGAATGGCGGCGGTACCTTGGAGCGGGAATATGCCATTGGGTCTGACCGGATGGATCTCTGCCTCCGTTATGGTACGGTAACGCTAGCAATGGAATTGAAGGTGTGGCGGGATGGACGACCCGATCCACTGACCGCAGGGCTGGACCAACTGGATCGCTATCTCACCGGATTGGGTCTGGATACGGGTTGGCTGGTAATTTTTGATCAGCGGTCTGACCTGCCATCCATTGCTGAACGGACAACAACGGAATCAGCGATGACGGGGAGCGATCGCCCCGTTATTGTCATCCGAGGATAGAGCGATGGCACAGCACCTCCTCGGGAGAAGTATTACCACCCTTTGTTGAAGACTTCAAGAAGCACAAAGGTTGCGTGGATTCACCCACGTCTTGTAGTGTATCGTAAATAGCGAAAACGCTAGCGCACTCTCCAACCTGAAGGAGTCATTTCACCATGTCTATTAATCTGCACCCATTTAGGATATCAACCTTATCTCAGCGAGTGGTGGGATGTATAACCGCTCCATTGGCGACTACCACCTTGCTGTTGGGAATGGCTCAAGGGGTTCCTGGTCAAGCGGCGAATCTGGCCGACTCAGCGGATAGGTCGGCTTCAGAGTTGAGTGCGTCTTCCCATGAAATCAATCGCGATCCAGCCGTAAACTCGATAGACTCGATCGCGCAGCAAATTCCCGTCAACGCCCGTCGCATCTACGTCAATCCAGCAACAGGCAGCAATACTCAGGGAGATGGCACCGAGCGCCAACCTTATCAAACGATTACCCATGCTCTGAGCCAAGCTGAGGGGAGCACCGTGATTGAACTGGCTCCCGGTAGCTATACCCAGGAGGTGGGAGAAGAATTTCCGTTAACGGTGAAACCAGACGTGATTTTACGGGGGGATGAGTCCAATCAAGGCAGTACGGTGCTGGTGCTGGGAGGGGGCACGGTGATTAGTCCCACCTTTGCCCGCCAAAATGTCACCATTGTGGCCCTGGAAGACAGCCAAATTCGGGGACTGACCATTACAAATCCTTACACTCGCGGCACGGGGGTTTGGGTGGAATCCTCTAATCCGGTGATTCGCAACAATACCTTTACTCGGAGTTTGCGGGATGGGGTGTTTGTGACAGGCAATGGCAACCCGCTGATTGAGGATAATGTGTTTCGTGACAATAATGGCAATGGGATCGCGATCGCCAAGGATGCCACTGGAACCATCCGCGATAATCTGTTTGAAGATACGGGCTTTGGGATTGCGATTAGCCAAAATGCAGCCCCGTTAATCGCTAATAATATTATTCAAGATAATGTAGATGGCATCGTGATCTCGAATAATAGCCGACCCCAGTTGCGAAATAATGTGATTCAGAGCAATCAGCGGGATGGGGTGGTAGCGATCGCCAGTGCTAACCCCGACTTGGGTACTGGGGAAAGCGAGGGGGGCAACGTCATTACGGGCAACGGACGCTACGCTATCTACAACGCCACCACTAGCAACACCATTTTTGCTGTGGGCAATCAGGTGGAAGCATCAGACATTGAAGGGATGGTGGAATTTGTCGCCCGGACTATTGTTACGGGCTTTACTGATACCACCGGACACTGGGCCGAAGCTTACATTGTGGCACTAGCCGATCGGGGCATCATCGGTGGCTTTGAGGACGGTTCCTATCGACCGAATGATCCCGTTACCCGCGCCCAGTTTGCCACCATTATCACCAATGCCTTTGCACCATCGGTAAAGCGGGGGGCGATCGCCTTCACGGATGTCGGCTCTAACTTTTGGGCCTATCAAGCGATCCAAACCGCCTACCAAGGGGGGTTTATTTCTGGCTTTCCCGACAACCGGTTCCGGCCTGATCAACAAGTTTCACGACTGCAAGCCCTGCTAGCCCTCGCCAATGGCCTGGAACTGAGCGCCAACGATGCTGCTGCCCTCACCAAATATAACGATGCTGACCAAATCCCAGACTGGGCGGCTCTCGGCATGGCAGCAGCCACGGAACAAAGCTTAGTGGTCAACTATCCGGACGTGACGCGCCTCAATCCCGATGAGAATGTCACACGGGCCGATATTGCCGCCTTTGTTTACCAAGCCCTGGTC
>JBFRWC010000082.1:0-19910 GCA_051439365.1 Leptolyngbyaceae cyanobacterium | reverse complement strand
GTCTACTGGATTTCAATACCAACAGGTCTCCATTCGAGATGGGGATGGCGATATTTCCTATATAGATGCCTTAGGCAACCAACTCAGCTTCACTGATGATGGCAAGGACGATCTGTACTTGTTCCAGCTAGCTGCCGTGCGCGATCGCCGCAACAATCCCTTGCAGCCTACCGGAGGTTCCCTGTTACGGTTTGGGACCGAGCAATCGGTTCCCCTGGGATCGGGGTCGATCCTGCTCAATCGTCTCCGGGCCAGCTACAGTCGCTACTTCCCCGTGGATCTCACCAGCTTTGACGATGGGGCAGAAACCCTTGCCTTTAATCTCCAGGCTGGCACCGTACTGGGCGATCTACCGCCCTATGAAGCCTTTTCTCTGGGAGGAACCGATTCGGTACGGGGCTATGATGCGGGGGAGTTAGGCAGTGGTCGCAGCTTTTTACAAGCTACCGCTGAATATCGCTTCCCCGTCTTCTCGATTGTGGGAGGGGCCTTATTTGTAGACTTTGGCACCGACTTGGGCACTGCGGCTGAGGTGCCCGGTGCCCCTGCGGATGTTCGAGACAAGCCAGGGACAGGCTTTGGCTATGGACTAGGGGTACGAGTGCAGTCTCCCTTGGGACAGATTCGAGTGGACTATGGACTTAATGACGATGGCGATGGACGGATTCACTTTGGCATTGGCGAACGCTTCTAATCAAGCTCAAGCTCAAACCCGACCTCAGACGACTGTAGCCAGTGGAAAGGGGATGGCGATCGCGGCGGATCCCCAGCACACGATCGCGGCACCGTTTACCCAAGTGGGCATTGGGCTGCATTCTGGAGTCACGGTGCAGGTGACGGTGTTGCCTGCACCAGAGGGGACTGGGCGAATCTTGGTCCGCACTGATCGGCCCGATGTGGCCCCGATTGTGGCGATCGCCTCCTCCGTGGTATCCACCCAAATGTCCACGGAATTGGGCAATGGTGATATTACCGTACGCACGGTGGAGCATTTGTTGGCGGCGTTGGTGGCGGCTGGGGTGGATAACGCGCGGATTGAAATTGATGGGCCGGAAGTCCCTTTATTGGATGGTTCCGCGAAAGACTGGATGGAGGCGATCGCCCAAGTTGGCCTCCAATCCCAATCAGCCCCCCGTCCACGCCTCACTCTAACCGCCCCCCTATGGGTCCAGCGTCATGATGCCTTTGTCGTCGCCTTCCCCGCCGATGAACCCCGATTTACCTATGGCATTGATTTTCCCGCTGCTGCCATTGGTAAACAGTGGCACAGTTGGTGTCCCGCTACCGAATCATTTGGGGAGACTGTGGCGATCGCCCGCACCTTCACCCTTGCCGATCAAATCGAACAATTAAGGCAAAAAGGGTTAATCAAAGGCGGTAGTCTGGATAATGCCCTCGTTTGCGATCCTAAAACAGGATGGATCAACCCACCTCTAAGATTTTCCAATGAACCAGTGCGCCATAAGCTTCTAGACTTAATAGGAGACCTTAGTTTACTGGGGGGCTTACCTCAGGCCCATGTTGTGGCCTACAAGGCCAGCCACACCTTGCACACCGAGTTCGCACGGAGGTGGATAGACCTTTAAGCTTACAACCCCATGATTGGGTACGGTCGTTAACGCTGGAGTAACTATCCCATCCCAGTAGGAGACGCACCTCTCTGGTGGGTCAACCTTCGGCCACCTGGCTATCGTCTCGCCCTGTTGATTGCTTGTAACATCGTTTTCAAACCTAGTTTAATCACCCATGTCCACACTGACTGACGTTCAAACTCACACCATTACCCCCCATCCTGAAGCGCCCGAAGCTCAAGCATCCACGAATGATACGCCGCCTAAAACGACCTTTACGGTGGAAGAAATTCAGGCGTTATTGCCCCACCGCTACCCGTTTGCCTTGGTGGATCGGATTATCGATTATGTTCCAGGGGAAAAAGCCGTGGGCATCAAGAATGTTACGTTTAATGAGCCGCAATTCCAGGGACACTTTCCGGGTCGTCCGATTATGCCGGGGGTATTAATTGTGGAGGCAATGGCCCAAGTTGGCGGCATTGTCCTGACCCAGTTGCCGAATGTGCCCGATGGCTTGTTAATGTTTGCAGGCATCGACAAGGTGCGGTTCCGCCGCCCTGTGGTTCCCGGCGACCAACTGGTGATGACGGTGGAACTGTTATCGGTGAAGCGGATGCGGTTTGGGAAAATGCGGGGGCAAGCCACGGTGGATGGCCAACTTGCTGCTGAAGGGGAACTGATGTTTTCTCTGGTAGATTAGGCTGAAGCCCGAACCTAACGCGAGTTGAACTGGTTGAGTGAGGCAAGCAAAATGGAGTGCAACTGTTGACCACATTAATCCATCCCACTGCTGTGATTCATCCTGGTGCCCAGCTTCATCCCACGGTGAGGGTGGGAGCCTATGCTGTCATTGGCGAACGGGTTAAGGTGGGCGCAGGCACGGTGATTGGTCCCCATGTTGTCTTGGATGGCTGGACTGAAATTGGGGAGCGCAATCAGTTCTTTCCAGGGGTGGCCGTTGGCTTGGACCCCCAGGATTTGAAATATGATGGCTCCATCAGTCTGGTCAAAATCGGCAATGGCAATCGCTTCCGGGAGTATGTGACGATTAACCGGGCGACGGAGGCCAGCGGCATCACCACCATTGGCGACGATAATTTGCTGATGGCCTACGTCCATGTGGGCCATAACTGCGAGTTGGAAGACAATATTGTCATTGCCAATTCGGTCTCATTGGCGGGTCATGTGCGAATCGAGTCTAAGGCGGTGATTGGTGGAGTGTTGGGGATTCATCAATTTGTTCAGGTGGGGCAATTGGCGATGGTGGGGGGCATGAGTCGGATTGATCGGGATGTGCCGCCGTTTATGCTGGTGGAAGGCAATCCGGCACGGGTGCGATCGCTCAATCTCGTAGGTTTGCGGCGGTCTGGTCTGATGGACCAAGATAACGGCTCTGGGTTCCGTCAACTCAAGCAAGCGTTCCGGCTGCTCTACCGCTCCGATCACTCGTTTACCACCGCATTGGCTCGCCTGAGCGAATTAGTCAGCAAGCTTGACCCTGACGCTTCCCCCAGGCTGTTGCTGGAACATTTGGTGCAATTTTTACAATCCAGTCTAACTCCGGCACGGCGGGGGGTGATTCCAGGACGGGGGCGATCGCGTGACTAATTTATCTCCCAGCGCTCAGATCTCTTCTGCCCCTAGCTCACCCCAATCCAAGCGAATTTTTATTAGCACAGGAGAAGTCTCCGGTGATTTACACGGATCATTGTTAATTGAGGCTCTGCGACGACAGGCCGAAGCCGCCAATATTACCTTAGATATCGCAGCGCTGGGGGGCGATCGCATGGCCGCGACCGGGGTGAAAATGTTGGGCGATACGGAAGCCATTGGCTCCGTGGGGTTGTTGGAATCAGTGCCCTTTATTTGGCCCACGTTCAAAGTGCAGCAATTGGCCAAGCGGTGGCTCCAGGACCATCCCCCCGACCTAGTGGTCATGATCGACTACTTTACCCCCAATTTAGGCATTGGCCACTTTATGCGGCGGCAGTTTCCTCACGTTCCCGCTGTGTTTTACATCGGTCCTCAGGAATGGGTCTGGTCCTTGGGCGATCGCAATACAAAACAGTTGGTGAACATCATCGATCACCTGTTGGCGATTTTTCCCGCCGAAGCGGAGTACTACCGCAACAATGGCGCTAAGGTCACATGGGTGGGTCACCCGTTGGTGGATTGGGTGCAGCAGTTTCCCAGCCGCGAACAGGCGCGGCAACAGTTGGGGATTCCAGAAGAACAAAAAGCGATCGCCCTCTTTCCCGCCTCTCGCCGCCAGGAATTGAATCACCTGATGCCTGTCATATTTGAAACAGCACAACGATTGCAAGCTCAACTCCCCCAGGTTCATTTCTGGATTCCCTTGGCCCTAGAAGCGTACCGTGATTCTGTGGAACAAGCGATTCAGCAGTATGGCCTTCGAGCCACCATTGTGACCAACAACACACCAGCCGTGATTGCCGCTGCCGATTTAGCCCTAACCAAATCCGGCACCGTTAACCTCGAACTGACCCTGATGGATGTGCCCCAAATCGTCCTGTATCGGGTCCATCCCGTGACCGCTTGGATTGCGACCCATATTTTGCGCTTTTCCATTCCCTTCATGTCCCCCACCAACTTAATGTTAATGGAGCCTGTGGTGCCTGAATTTCTGCAAGAGCAGGCGAACCCGGATGCGTTGACTCAGGCTGCCCTCCCCTTGCTCACCGATGCTGGAGCCATTCGGACCATGCAGTGCCAGTATGAACGGGTGCGAACAGCCTTGGGGAAAACAGGCGTGTGCGATCGCGCTGCCCAAGTGATTCTAGAAATGCTCTTGCGTAAAAAATAGTTTGTGTCCGGATATAGTTTGTATCCGGATACAGTTTGCACAAAGAATAATTTTTGTTGTACGGCTGAATTCTGGCTGGGAATAGCACGGATACTGAACCTTCATAGCCGTATAACTAGCCATGCGATCGGTGGGCGATCGGCGGGCGATTGGCTTTGCAACGTTAGTCCCCTTTGATAGTGGTATTGCCTGATGACATCCTTACGCCAATTCCTAGTGCTTGCTTCTGTCGGAGTCCTCTGGTTTTGGGCACCGACTTTTGCCCTCCGCCCAGCCCTTGCCCAGCCCTCGCCGCCGGAGACCCAAATCCCCTCTAACTCCAGCAACCCCGATTTTCTACCTGAACCGCCCCCGCCTCTGCCCGTGCTCCCCCCACCGGACACGACCCCGATTTTGCCGTCTCCACCAGCAACTGACCCTGCCCCACTGTCTGCGCCATCTCTACCCCCCACTGGTCCCACCATCGATGTTGAATCCATCCAAGTCCTGGGCAGCACCATTTTTGATGCGGCGGACTTAGCCCCAATCTTAGGGCCGCTGGAAGGTCGAACCGTGACGGTGGAAGCCTTACAACAGGCCGCAGATGCCATCACCCAACTCTATCTCAACCAGGGCTATCTCAACTCCAGAGCCATCTTGGTGGAGCAGGAGGTGGTGGAGGGACAGGTGGCCATTCAGGTGATAGAGGGCCGCATTGGTGAGATTAGAGTAGAGGGCACAGAGCGGTTGCGCGATCGCTACATTCGCCGCCGCATCGAGCTGGGAACCAAAGTCCCCCTGCGCACGGACCAACTGGAGGACCAACTGCGATTACTCCGGGCCAACCCACTGCTAGAGAATATTGAAGCCAGTCTCCGGGCAGGGGATGGAGCAGGAGAAAGCATTCTGATTGTGCGGGTTGCCGAAGCCGATGCCTTCTTTGGGACCGTTAGTGTGGATAACTATTCGCCCCCCAGTGTTGGTTCCGAGCGCACCGGATTGACCCTCGGCCATCGGAACTTAACGGGACTGGCGGATACGTTGGTCCTGTCCTTCAATCGCTCCACCAGAGGCGGGTCCAGTGTGGTGGATCTCAGCTACCAGGTGCCGCTCAACCCGATGGAAGGGAGTATTCAATTTCGCACCGTTCTGGAGCGTAATCAGGTCGTGCAAGAGCCGTTTGATGTGTTCGAGATCAAGGGAGAATCGGAACGGTACGAGGTAACAGTGCGGCAACCCTTGGTGCGATCGCCCCGTGAGGAATTTGCCCTCTCCCTTGGCTTTAGCTACCGTGATGGCGAAACTCTCGCATTTTTCGAAGACCCACCCCAACCCATTGGTATCGGGGCCGACAGTGATGGCGAGACTCGCACCAGTGTGTTCCGCTTCGGTCAAGACTACGTGCGGCGGGATGTGGCCGGAGCCTGGGCCTTGCGATCGCAATTCAACATCGGCACCGGCTTATTCAATGCCACGATCAACGATGACTTGCCGGACAGCGAATTTATCAGTTGGCTGGGCCAAGCCCAACGGGTGCAGCGCATCGGCAATAATCATTTATTGATTATTCAACTGGACACTCAACTCACCCCCAATGCCCTGCTTTCCTCCGAACAATTTGTCATTGGTGGTGGCCAGTCGGTGCGAGGCTTTCGTCAAAATGTTCGGGCAGGAGACAACGGCATCCGCTTTTCTGTTGAGGATCGGTTTACCCTAGTCCGGGACGAAGCCGGAGCCGCCACCCTGCAACTGATTCCCTTTTTTGACCTGGGCACCATTTGGAACGATGCCGACAATGACAGTGTGGAACCGCCGGATCAAGATTTCCTGGCAGGGGTGGGTTTGGGCCTCTATTGGCAAGCACTACCGAATTTAGACCTGCGGCTTGACTTCGGACTGCCCCTGGTTGACCTGGGCGATCGCAGCGTCAATGCCCAAGACGACGGCATCTATTTCAACGTCAACTACCGTCTTTAGGCCATTTCTTGTAAAAAAATTACCAACTGCGGTGCGTTACGCTGGCGCTAACGGCACCCTAAAGCGGTATATTTTTTCTTGGAAATCACCTTAAGCACTGCCATATTTCTGCCTTTTTCCTTCTGCCTTTTTCCTTCTGCCTTCCACCTTTAAACGCCTTCTGCCTTCAGAAAACTAACGCCCCCGGAATACGATATACTCTGACTAGAACGTAACAACTATTTTTGGATAGAGTCACCCTTGAGTTGTCATGGCCTTTCCACTGCAAGAGAAATATGTCAATCTTCTGACTGATTTTGGCTTCAAGCGGGTCTTTGGCAGTGAACCCAACAAACAACTGCTGATTGATTTTCTTAACACCCTGTTGCCTTCTGAGCATCACATCCAGGATCTGTCCTATCGCAGCACCGAAAACCTGGGCAACACTCCCATTGACCGCAAGGCTATCTTCGATTTGTACTGCCAGGGGGTGAATAGCGATCGCTTTATCGTTGAAATCCAAAAAGCCAAACAAAACTTCTTCAAAGACCGCAGTGTGTTTTATGCCAGCTTCCCGATCCAAGAACAAGCCCTGAAAGGGGTGTGGAACTTTAAACTGGCACCAGTGTACTCCGTTGGGATTCTGGACTTCCTTTTTGACGACCACAAAAAAGAAGATGCCTATCTTCATACGGTTGAACTCAAAGATCAAGATTGCAACGTCTTTTACGACAAACTCAAGTTCATCTATGTTGAACTTCCAAAATTTACGAAACCGCTGGAGCAATTAGCCTCACGTCAAGATCAATGGTTGTATTTGTTGCGCTACCTCCCCGATTTGAATGATCGCCCCCAACCGTTCCAAGACCCCGTATTCCTGCAATTGTTCGAGATTGCCGAAATTGCCAATTTTTCCCCTGCTGAACAGGATCGCTATCAGCAAAGTCTCAAATACTACCGTGACCTCAACAATGTAGTGGACACAGCCAGAGAAGCAGGCCGAGAAGCAGGCCGACAGGAAGGTCGAGAAGAAGGGGCACGGGAAACTGCGATCGCCATTGCTCGATCGTTATTGGATGTTCTGCCCATTGAAACCATTAGCGAGAGAACCGGATTAACAATGGAAGATATTCAGCAGATAGCGGAGGATGAAGGATGAAGGAGTGGACTCATTGAAGTTGAAGTCCCTGAGCGATCGCCCCCCTCCCCTTTTTTGCCTTTTGCCTATTGCCTTCTGCCTTCTGCCTTTACTCTCCCTCCCCCTCCCCTGACACCCAAGCCGCTTCAAAGAAATCTCGCTCACAAATCATGGCATGACGGTAGGTCGATCGCGTCACTGCCGTATCTTCCCCATACTGTTCCACCAGATCCTCAAGCTGTTGCACTAGGGGGGCAAAATCATCACCGCTGTAGGTGGTAATCCAGTCGGTGTAGCGATGTTGGGGAATGCCATTAGCGGCCAGTTGTTGTCCCAGGTAGCCATACAATCGCATACAGGGGGACATGGCCACAGCGGTGATGCCCACGGGCTGACTCCAGGCGGTGGCCAACAAAAAGTCAGTGTACTGGCGGGTGGCGGTTCCGGGTTGAACGGTGGTTAGGTCTACCTGCCAGGTTTGGGCGTAGCTTTGGTGCAGGGTTAACTCTTGCAATACTCCTGCGGCTAACTCATGAAAGATCTGAAACCCGGACCAGTCTGGAGCTTTGGCGGCGGCAATGCTATAGGCACGGGCAAAGGCTTCCAGAAAAAAAGCGTCCTGACCCACATAGTAGGCAAATTGTTCGATGGGGAGGCTACCATCCCCGATTCCCTGGACAAAAGGGTGATTCAGACTGGCCTCAACTAAATCTTGGTTGGCAATCCATAATTGTTCCGATAAAGACATCACCATAACACCCAAAACTCAAAATCCAGAACTCAAAATTCAAAACTCAAAACTAACCCATCACCTTAGTTTATGGCCCCTATGGCCCCAGGGTGACAATCAGTTCATCGTCGGCGATCGCCACCTCTTTCAACACCCATTTAATTGCCCGTTGCTTCCATTTCCTGGTTTTGAGGGTATGGATGGGGATCTTTTCGATGATATCCGTGGAAATGCCGTTGATCACGGTGGTTAGCGGATCTAACAGTCTTTGGGGTAAGGGTAAAATGTTCAGCCGTTCGATCCGAATATCGGTGAGGTAGATCCGGCCCTTATCCGAGTCGTAGTCTACGCCCGATGACATCATCACGTCTCCGATTAACTCATCTCTGGTGCCCCGGACGCGGATGCCTGTTTCTGCGGTCACGGTCACTCGCGCTGTGACTTGGTCTAAATCCACGAGTGGGTGCCTGAGTTCGGTGGCGAAAATGAGTAGTTCCTCTCGTAGGGGAAACTCGTCCTCCAGTTCTTCCTGAATCTCGCTTTGAGGAATCGCTACGGTGATTTGTTTGGGAATGAGGATGAATGTGATCAGGATGATGGCGATCGCCACAACCATAGCTAACAAAACTTTTGGCCACTTCAAAGTGCTTCTCCCTCAATTCAACCAGGACATATGGCTATCTTAGTCAAATCAAGTCGGATTATGACTCGGATTATGACAAAGAAGACCACAGTTTGTTGATACCCAAAGCATCCTATCCGACTTTCCCGTTACAGCTATGAATCCTAATTCAAGTTCATCAGTGAAAACACTTAGTATTTCCAAGGAGTATCAGGATAAATACTGAGATTGAGTGAGGAGATGTCTGATTTTTAAAAAGTCTAAGATGCCTGTTATCTAAGTATGAAAGTTCTTTTAAAGCTTAATTGAAGTTACCTTCACGGATGTTTACGTCTGAAATTGAGGTGATAATATATACATGGGTGCGGTCTCACACAAGTGGGTTCAACAAATGTTCATGGGCGAGTAATACATCATGATTAGTAAAAGAGTTTCAGCCACTACTCTAGCGTCGGCGATCGCGCTTAGTAGCTGGGTTGCCGCCAGTCCGGCAGCACATGGATTTGGCCTCAGTGCGCCAGATTCGGAATGGATTGATCGATATTTGGTCGTCGGGATGCGAGAGGACGACATTGGGGCCGCCATCCATATTTCCAATACCGAGATGGGAGCCGATCGCCAACTGTTGTCTGACGGAGGTTCAGTGCCCAATAGCGTCCAGCAGGGTGGTCCTAATACCCGCGATGTGTTTGCAGAACGCTGGGAAGCGGCAGGTGGCAGCGCGACTGAAACCCCAGACGGAGCTGCTCAAATCTTTGAGGGGGTTGACTGGAGCGGCAACATGGCTGTTACCAGCAACCAAGGACGGATTAACCTGTCTGACATTGATCTGTTTGCAGATATTGGCATTCAGTGTGGATCAAGGACCAATAAGTGTCGAAGTGATGGCAATGGCAACGTTTCTAACACTCACTACTTTGCCGATCAGAGCATGACCTCATCAGGTAGGGTAGATAACGGTGTGGGTATGTCTAGGTTTGATTCCTCCTCTCTACTGGGTGAGATCGATCTCTGGAAAACCTACGTTGAAGGATTGACGGCTAATCTCACACTTGACATAGATAAGATTGACGGATACAACGCCATAGATCGAAAAAGCGATGTTGATGCTTTTGATGATAACTCCTTCCGGCACACGTTTGAAACTGATTTGGATGCCCTTGACACAGACGGAGACGGCCTAGCAGTAATTGATCTAGGGAATGGCACAGACGATTTCAACCTAGACAACACGGACTGGATCATCAACAGTGCCAGCGGTCAGACCCGTGCCATTTTCCGTATCAATGGTGAAACTAACTTTAACCTGAGCAACTCTAGTATTTTGATGGGCGACGGTTATTTGGGAACTGACCTCACCCACGAACAAGACTCCAATACCATTGGTGGCATGGGTGCATTGTTTGTCAAAACCGAAGATGGCAGCTCAGACAGTAGCGATAAGGTGTTCAACTTTAACAATGTTGTCCTGAATGGTATTGGTATCTGGGATTTGGTCACTGTAGGCGATGGCGGTAACACCGAAATTGGCATCAACAATGGTCAAGGTTGTGCCCAGTTTATCGGTTCCAGTATCGACTTCAACGACACTCGATTTAACAAGTGTACTCAGCTTGCCGCATCCCTAACCATTCAACCTCCACCTCCAGTCAACCGGGTGCCTGAACCTGCTAGCATTTTGGGTCTGGCTGCGGTTGCGGCTATTGGCTACGGAACCAAGCGTTTCCGCAACACTCAAGATGCTGAGTAGCGATGATTCTGATGTTGGTAGTGAGCGTCGATCCTTTGCTACCAACTTTTTATCAGAGTTACCAGCATGTTTGTGGGCGCTTTATTGCATGGTAGGCATTAACCCTAAAGCGGTAGTGAGAGTACCTTTTCCCACTACCGCTTTTTTATGCCGATTTTTTTAACTAGAGAAAATATTCAGAAACCTAATTAATAGTCCATTACTTTATTCTCGATCTTTCTGTTGTTCTCGCCTCTAAGACGTGTCAGAGAATAAATGCATCGGCAGGATAGTGGGTAGATGCCAGCAGAAAGAAATTCAAAACGAGTTTACGTCGTTTCAGGCGACGGCTACACGTTGATCAAGTGTAAGCAGAACGAAAAATCAAGGGTTTCAGCCCCTAATTTTTTTGAATTTCTAATTGTTGGGTAGATGCCCAATTACTGGCAAATATCGATAGAATAGGGTGCTGCTGTCATGGTTAGGTTTTCATGGCTTCCTTCACACCCGACTCTTCCCCGGATTCCCTCCGTTCTGAAATCAACGTCCTGCTGGATCAACTGCCCAATCTGGACCACGGTCCCATGATTCAGCAAGCTCTGATGACCCTGGTGCGCATGGCTGAGGTGGAGGCCGATCGCCTCGACTGGAAAATCCTCAATGCGTCGTTGCAGGACATGGAGCGGGCATTTCGGGTGTTTTACCCCTATCGCCATGTCCGGAAGATCACGATTTTTGGGTCGGCCCGCATTGGTCCCGAAACCGAGGAATACCAGATGGCGGCGGAGTTCGCCCGTCGAGTGGTCCAGCTTGGCTTTATGGTGATGACCGGAGCCGGGGGTGGCATCATGCAAGCGGGGAATGAGGGGGCTGGCTCCACCAATTCCTTTGGCCTCAATATCCAACTGCCCTTCGAGCAGGGATCAAATCCGTTTATTGAGGGCGATCGCAAACTGATCAATTTCAAGTATTTCTTTACCCGCAAGCTCTTTTTTCTGCGGGAAACCGATGCTTTGGCCCTCTTTCCCGGTGGCTTTGGCACCCAAGATGAAGCCTTCGAGAGCCTGACCCTGATTCAAACGGGCAAATCTGATCCCATTCCGTTGGTCCTGATTGACGAGCCGGGGCGGGGCTACTGGCGCAACTGGGACCGCTACATTCGTGATAATTTGCTGAAGCAAGGGTTGGTTAGTGCCGAAGATCCGGGCATTTACACCATCACCGACAATATTGATGACGCTTGCGAAGCCATTACCTCCTTTTATAAAGTGTTCCACTCCAGCCGCTACGTAGACGGGCAATTGGTGTTGCGGCTCAAGAGTGAACTATCAGCGGCAGCCGTGGATCAGCTCAATGCCGAGTTCAGCGACATTTTGGTGTCGGGCCGAATTGAGCAAAAAAGTGGTGCGTTGGCCCAGGAACGGGATGGGGCGATCGCTCACCTGCCCCGCCTAGTGATGCACTTTAATCGGCGGGATTTGGGGCGATTGTATCAATTAATTCGGGCCTTAAATGGCCTCGCGGCTGACTTGCCTGAGGCCTTCCATCCTGAGTGGCGGTAGCTTATCCCAGCCTCATCCGAATCGCTGCCATGCCAGTTTCGCGGCTCCTACCATTCCAGCTTGATTGCCCAGGGAAGCCGTCAACAGTTGCAAGTTGAGCCGCGAGGTGGGCAACACCCGGCGTTCAATTTCAGCCTGAGCCACTGGCAGAAAATAGGGGGCACTGGCACTGACCCCACCACCAATAATCACCGCCTCTGGAGTCAGCACGTAAATCAGACTGGTGAGGCCGATCCCCAAGGTTTGCCCGTAATGCTGCCAGAAGGCGATCGCGCCCTCATCTCCCGCCGCTGCTTTTTCCCCCAGTTCCTTTGGCTCCATCCCTGATTGTCTGCGGATTGCGCCAACGGATAGATACTGCTCCAAGGAACCCGGATTGCCGCTGTTACACTCAGGGCCATCGGGTCGCAAGGTAATTAATCCCAGTTCCCCAGCGGTACCCCCATGTCCGGTAAACAGGCGACCGTTGAGAATAATCGCCCCACCTACTCCCGTCCCCAAAGTGAGCAAAATCAAATCTTGAAACTGTGCCCCTGCCCCAATCCAGGCTTCTCCCAATCCTGCACAGTTGGCATCGTTGGCCAAAATGACGGGGCGATCGCACTTCTGCTCCAACCAATCCGCTAGGGGCACATCCCGCCAACCGGGAAGATTAATGGCAATGGTGGCAATGCGTCTGGTGACATCCGTGGGGCCGGGAGTGCCAATGCCGATGGCCTGTGCTTGGCGATCGGGATCGAGTTGGGCGATCGCCTCCACAAAGGTGTCCAACACTGCTTCGGGGTGCGGCGGTTGCGGTGTAGCAAGGGTGAGGGATTGGAGGCAACTTCCCGCTGCGTCAAACCGTCCCATTTTAATGGCAGTGCCACCCAAATCAATTCCAATTACCTCTGCCATCAGTTACGACCATTCCTTAAAGCCCTAGTTCATGTCCTTATCATACGGTCTCGCCTGTTATCTTTGGAACCTTGTTCCTGGGTGCAACAAAATGGACCAGAGATCCTGCCTAGGTATCAAATAGCCATTATGAGCAACCAGTCCTGCTATCATTGGGTGGGCTGAGTGACAAACTGGGACAGGAAATGGTTATTTTTTAGAATTTTCTCCAGGATTTCACTCAATCACAAATTCCTCAAGTTCTAGTTAACTTAGAATCATCCGGTTGTTATTAGGAGAAAAGCATGAATTTTGGTAATCTTGCTAAAGTTGTTGCGGGTGCTGCGGGTGTTGCCGCTACAGGCTATGGGGTCAAAAAAGCGGTAGATTACTTTCAGAACCGGGGTCAAGAGGAAAATGATCCTGAAATTACAGAAGAAGCAGAAGTAGAGCTAGAATCAGACGATATTGCTTTTGCTGTTGTAGAGCCTGAATCGGTACAGCCTTTCCTTGATGTTAGTTTTGGTGCCGAGGGGCGTTATGTTCCGACCCGTCCACCTAAAGTCTTTGAGTATCAAGATCAAGACTATATGGTGATCTGGGCTTATGATAACGAAAAGGAAAAGAATCAGTTACTCGCCTTTAAGTATACCGATAATGAGCGAAAAATGATCGCTAGCGTGGGGTATACGACTGATGCTACTGACTACAATATTAACTTGGACGGCACGAATTTAGCGGTAAAAATTAGTAGCAATGGAGAAGAAATCACCTCTGGAACCGGGGAAACTGATGGAACTGATGAGGTAGATTTAGTGCCTGTGGGATAACTTAATATCACTGCAAATTGGAGACTGATAATCTCTTCTGAACTAGCTCTTTCGGTGCTATGGGCGATCGCCACAAATTAGCGATTTCACTACACTTTAGAACCCCGGCTTCTCCAAGAAGCCGGGGTTCTGGGAGCACTCATCCTTGAGTCAGTATTATGGCGCGACAGGGTGCTGTACCTGCCATTTTGCCCTAGCTAAACGGATTTGCTCATAACTATACACTTCTTTCAAATGTTCCCGGATCACTCTGAGAGATTTGGCTCCAACGGTGGCGATCGCCCCCTCAATCACCTCTTGCTGCTTGGTTGAAACCAGTGAGCTAATATCAATTGCCTCCCCATTTTCAATCAGATCCGCCAAATGAGTCACAATTGTACTGACCGCCAATTCTCGTTTTTGGGCGATCGCCTCTGGTAATAGTCCCTGCTGAAATAGGCGCAAAGTGTCCTCATGGGTCGTGCCAATTTTGGGCGCTTGATAATAACGTTCAGAGACTTGACGTGCGGCCATCACTTGACAATGATCTCGAATCAACTCGGTGAATGGGACTCCATATTCATCCCGTTTGCGCTGTCCCACCCCAGAAATATTGAGAAACTCGTCGAGGGTTTGGGGTTGCTTTTGCGCCATCAAGCGCAGGGTAGAATCGGCAAACACCATGTACGGGGGGAGCGATCGCGCATCGGCCAGAGATTTCCGCAGGGCACGCAGTTTTTGGAATAGTTCCTCTCCATCCTGCCGAGCTTGGGATACGGTTTCTGACACTACAAGCTCCACCTTTTTGGATAGGGGCAACTTGAACTCGACTTCTTTGCGGAAAATCTGCCAACTGCGGGGATTGAGGCTGAGGGTCCGATAACTATCATCACTAGCCATCATAAATCCTTGGGTGAGGAGCGATCGCCCCAAGGTCCGCCACTGATCCACGGAAATGTCTTTGCCGATGCCGTGGGTAGATAACTGATCATGACGGTACTGTTTCACCCGTTTGCTCTTTGATCCCCGCAACACCTGGATAATGTGGGTCATGCCAAATCGCTCTTCACATCGAGCGACACAGGAGAGGAATTTTTGGGCCTCAACCGTCCAGTCTTCCATGGGATCAGGATTTTGGCAGCGATCGCAGTTGCCACAGTTTCCAGCAAAGTGTTCGCCAAAGTAGCGCAGTTGGATCGTGCGGCGACAGTCCATGCCCTCGGCGTAATCGATCACCTCTTGCAACTGGCGTTTCGCAATTTGGCGTTCACTGGGGTCCGGCTTCTGGTCAATCATCCACTCCACGGAACTGATGTCGCCGTAGCTGAAGTAGAGAATGCACTGGGAGGGTTCTCCGTCCCGTCCGGCTCGTCCGGATTCCTGGTAATAATGTTCCAGGGTCTTCGGTAAATCGTAATGAATCACGAAGCGAACGTTGGACTTATTGATGCCCATGCCAAAGGCAATAGTAGCCACAATAATTTGGACATCATCCCGAAGAAATTGGGTTTGATTACTGGCACGGGTGCGATCGTCCAACCCAGCGTGATAGGGGAGCGCTGAAAAGCCATCGTCCCGTAATTTTTCCGTGAGTTCATTCACCCGCTTACGACTAAAACAGTAAATAATCCCCGACTCATCTGGATGCTGGCTTAAAAACTGTTGAATTTCGCTGTAAACCCCTCGTTGCTTTTGTCGGACTTCGTAGTATAAATTTTGTCGATTAAAGCTGGCCACATGGATCAAAGGTTCCCGTAAGCACAACTGAGCCAAGATATCTTGGCGGACTCGTTCGGTGGCGGTAGCGGTGAGGGCCATAACCGGGAGTTGGGGAAAACGCGATCGCATCTCGCTCAGTTGGCGATACTCTGGCCGAAAATCATGACCCCAATCGGAGACACAGTGGGCTTCATCCACGACCAAACTATCCAGCCCCACCGTATCGTAAACGTGGCGCAAAAAGGACTGGAATCGATCCTGCATCAGTCGCTCTGGAGAGACATACAGCAGCTTAATTTGGCGATTGAGGATCTGCTTTTCCCGCTCTAGGGTTTCCTGCAATCCCAAGCTACTGTTGAGATAGGTGGCGGCAATACCCTGATCATTCAGCGCGTCTACCTGGTCCTGCATCAGAGAAATTAGCGGCGACACCACCAGCGTCACACCGGGTTTCAGCAAGGCCGGAAGTTGGAAACAGAGGGACTTGCCGCCCCCTGTCGGCATGATCACTAAAGCATCTTGCTTTTGCAATGACGCTTCAATAATTGCTCGCTGCCCTGGTCGAAATTCGTCATAGCCAAAGTAATGTTTGAGATATTCTTCTAAATTTTCCATAACCACGCTGCAAATCCCGTTTCTGGATGCCCCTAGGCGATCGCGTCCAGGATAACCTGGCTCAACCTTCTTGATCGTAGATCGTTTGACCTGAAAATCAAGGGTGGATGGACTGAATGGTGGAGCGTTGGGTTGGGGATCAGGCATAGCCAAGCGAGGAAAAGGAAGTGAACCAGATTGGCAACCTAGTTTATCGGTTTTGGGGGAGAAATGCGATCGCCCTTCCCTAAACTAAAACGGTGCCATGCATTAAGCCACAACACCGCCGTTTCAATGAAATGTGCCTAAACTTGGTCCATTCCAGCCTGCCTCAATTCTAGATGCTTGCAATTTCCGGATGGAAGAAAAAGGCTACGCCCAAAATCGTGTAAGTGGCCAGCAAGAGGGCACCTTCCAACCAATTAGATTTGCCATCGGAACTAACAGAATTAGTAATCAGTACAGACACCGCCACCGCCACCAGTTCAAAGGGATTAAAGTTCAAATCCATCGGTTGCCCAACAACCCAACCCAACAGCACCAACACCGGAGCCACAAAGAGGGCAATTTGCATGGTGGAGCCAACGGCCACGGAAATAGACAGGTCCATTTTGTCTTTCATGGCCACGGTTACGGCAGTGGCGTGTTCAGCGGCGTTGCCGATAATGGGCAGGAGAATCACCCCAGTGAATAACTGGGTCAGGCCAATATTTTCAGTGGCGGCTTCGAGAGAATCCACCAACAGTTCGGACTGGAATGCGACGGCTAGCGTACAAGCCAGCAAGACCCCTGTCCACAAGGCAACGTTGGGTTTGCCTTCATGGCCCTGGCCTTCCTCTTCAATGTCTGCTTCGCCTACTTCGCAAAGATAGCTATGGGTTTTCATCGAAAAAAGCAAGGTGAGTGCATAGACTAGAATCAGAACTGCGGCCACTGCTACTGAGAGTTTCTGCATTTCCAGGCCACTGATCCCAGAGGACGTGTAGTTGACTGCTGTGGGCAAGAGCATCGCAATCACGGCCAGATTCATGGCGGATGCGTTGACCCGTGCCACAATTGGCTCAAAGGATTGTTCCTTAAAGCGAATACCGCCTAGCAACATGGAAAATCCCATCACCAGCAGCAAGTTACTGATCATTGATCCGGTGATGCTGGCTTTGACCACGCCAATCAGTCCAGCCCGGAGGGCGATGATGGCGATAATTAATTCAGTGGCGTTGCCAAAGGTGGCGTTGAGTAATCCGCCGAGGGTCGGGCCAACCACCACGGCCACCTCTTCGGTGGCGGTTCCCATCCAAGCGGCGAGAGGAATAATGGCGAAACAAGCGGTGATGAACACGGTGAGTTCTCCCCATCCCAAGTAATGGGCCGCGAGGGAAATGGGGATAAACACCAGAAATCCCCATGAAATTAAATTTTTGATCACAGACTCTCTCCTAGACGTGCGTGCTGAAAGATCGTGGATTTTAGCCCATCTAACCGCAAGTTTGTCAGCTATGGACAAGATTACGGAAAAATTTAGGAAAGCTCAACACCACTATCTAAAACGAGGAGCCAGGTTGTTGGAGAAATTCGAGTTCTGCTGGGGTGCTGGGGCGACCGAGAATGGTGTTGCGGTGAGGGAAACGACCAAATCGTTCAATCACAGCTTGGTGCTTGAGGGCGTAGTCATAAGCGTCCTGGAATTCCTCAGACTGCTGAGCGAGTGCTTGGAATAGGGTGACAGATTGATGCTGGTGTTGTAATTTTTCGCTGTGTTCAAAGGGGAGATAGAAGAAGAGTCGTTGTGCTGGAAAGACTTGCTGGTCAAAGTGTTGGGCGATCGCTCTTTCGGCCACAACTAATGCCTGTTCATCCGTAGCAAAGGCTTGAGGTGTCCCCCGAAACATATTGCGGGAAAACTGATCGAGGACGATCACCATCGCCAGTGCTCCCTGGGCTGTGGTTAGCCAATCCTGACACGATCCTCTGGTAACTTGCTCATAGATAGGATGGAATTGCTCACGAATCCATTGGTCAGTTTGGTCGTGTTTGCGAAACCACAGCTTCCGCTGCTGAGCATAGGATGGTTCTTGCTCAACCGAACCCCCAAACCAAAAGTTAAGAATGGCGGCTTGTTGGCGATCGCTGTTTTGTGCGATCGCCTCCCCCTCGATCCTGACACTCTGGTTATCCAATAGCGATTCCTCTCTTGACATAGCAGCCGTTTCCCCTGCAAAAAACTTAGATCTTATCTAACCCTTGATTCTTTGCCAACACAGGAGCCTAGGGATCTGACAACAATCAAGATACAAAAGGAGAGGAGCGGCGGACGTAGCCCACCGTTCCTCTCCTGTCTTGGTGCTCTATTTTCTAGCAAGCTCCCTATAACCGTTTTAGGTTAGGATACTCTGCTATCAACTCATCTGATGACAACGTCACCCCTTCTGCTTGGGGACTCCACAGGATCTCAAGGGCTAGCATGTTATCGCCACCGACTGAACCTACTTGGCTAATGGCTTGACGCAAATCCTGATCAGAGTTGATGGCAGGTACGTCTAGCTCATGGGTCGCTGCGACCAAGACGGTCGCAACGATGTATTCACCCGGCTCATCTTCCAGAGTGGCAAGCTCCCCAGCGTTTGGACGACTGGCTTGCTGAAGCTGACTATTGACATTGGAGACGGTTTCAGCGCTGAACTTGCTCCGTTCAGTTAAAGCCATCCGATTAAATTCAGCTTCGGCACCATTCAGACGGGTTTGGCTAGTACTCGCGTCACCGTAAATCCAGTACTCAGGATGACGCAGCAGTGAGAGGGTCGCTTCTTGCAGCACTTGAGCTAGTCCTGCTGCTTCTCCGGTGTCTGCGGTTTGGGCCATGCGGTTCAGGTCAGCCTGCAAAAACTTGGCGTTTGCAAGCAATCCCACCTGCACTTTGGCCAGGGTCACTTTGGGGTTGGGGCCAGATGCTTCACCCCCTGCTAAGGCACCCTCTCCACCGATGTTGCGGACAGTGTTCACGAGAAAGTTGGCGATCGCGATAAAGATCAGAATGGTGAACAATCCGCCAAAGCCACCACCAAATCCAAAGAATGGCATCAAAAACGGAAAGCCGAAGCCACCGCCAAAAAAGCCACCGCCATAGGCTCCTCCTGCTGGAACTGGAGCAGAACGACGAGGTTGGACCATTGTGCTACGGCTAGGGGATCGGAAACGGGCACCCCCGATCCGACCACCGGATCGAGCGGCTAAGGCACTGTCTGCCTGACCAAGGGTCAACATTAGGACCAGACCGATGGCGACCAGTGGCTTGATGAAGGGTTTTATTGACTTGAAAAAGGAAGAGATTAGAAAATTGAGTTTCATCATTCTTTTGCTGCGGCTCAGTTGCTGCGACTCAGTTATGGTTCAGTTGTGATTGGCGATTGTGACTCAGTTTCAATCAGGTTGATGACAAGACTGCGATATTTCTCAAGAGACACTCACGCCTGACTTCATTTAAACTGTACCGCCATTCTTCCACCAAAAGCTGGGGATCTGGATTGATTTAAGAGGGGGATACCCGTACTCAATCCGTCCATTCTGTCGCTCATAGATGAGGCCCAACGTTCTTTTGAGCGATTTTAGCTGAAGTGCTACCGTTAGGAATGGCAAGATTGATGACATTCATCCATCGGGACCGAGTAAGCTAAAACTGTTTTAGTTTGCGTATTTTGGTGGGGGGAAAACCCCCCGAGCGGGGGGGACCCCAGCCAAAAATAAATAAGCCCCTTCTGCGCGAAGCGGGTTGTCATGATGTCGTGTTTGTTAATATACTAAACA
>JBFRWC010000081.1:0-19977 GCA_051439365.1 Leptolyngbyaceae cyanobacterium | reverse complement strand
CCGGCAACCAATCCAAGGTGATCAACATCTTTGACTTCTATGTCCGAGAGAAGTGGCTGGTCCATCGCTCAATACCGTTCACATCTCTCTAAATATCTCACCCTTCAGCCAACCTGCTGAATACAGGATGAATCAAGCTGACATTGGAACCCCGGTTTCTTAGAGAAACCGGGGTTCTAGAGCCAGGGATCGGTGTTCCTAGCTTCTAGACTTAAATTCACGCCACCGTAGTAGCCCGGATTCATTGAGAATCCGGGCTACTATGTTTAGCCATCTCATCTATGCGGGAACTTAATCGCGATCGCCACTATAGCTACATGCAACTATAGCTACATGCAACTACAACTACATGCAGCCGTTACTAGCCCTAGCCCTTAACGCAAACCACCTGTTTTAGCGTCGCTACTACTTCCACCAAATCTGCTTGGTTTTGCATCACCTGTTCGATCGGCTTGTAAGCCCCAGGAATCTCATCCAATATTCCCGGATCTTTGCGGCATTCAACCCCTGCCGTTTGCTGCACCAAATCATCCAACGTAAACGTCCGCTTCGCCTTGGTGCGGGACATCTGGCGACCTGCCCCGTGCGCACAGGAACAGTAGCTGTCATGATTGCCCTTACCCTTGATGATGTAGGACTTGGCCCCCATTGAACCGGGGATAATGCCATAGTCATCGGTGCGGGCGCGGACAGCTCCCTTACGAGTAACATACACGGATTCGTCAAAGTGAACTTCCTTTTCGGCATAATTGTGGTGGCAGTTGACCGACAGTAGAGGTCGGGTTGCTTTGCCGCCTGTCACATGCTTTTCCACAATTTTCTTGAACCGCTGCATCATCACATCCCGATTAAACCGGGCATAGTCCTGTGCCCACTGTAAGTCGTGCCAGTAGGCGCTAAATTCTGGGGTCCCAGCCACAAAGTAGGAGAGATCGGGATCGGGTAGCTTGGCTTGAGCTAACTTCGCCACATTTTTAGCAGTACTAATGTGATTCTTCGCTAGCATATTGCCAATATTACGAGAGCCAGAGTGGAGCATCAGCCACACCTGATCTGCCTCATCCAAACAGACCTCAATAAAATGGTTGCCGCCACCCAGCGACCCCATCTGCTTCAGCGCCTTGGTTTCCAAATGCTGTACCTTGGGGTGGAGATGCTTGAACGCTTTCCACCCCTGCCAGTTGTGAACCGATTTGTCCACGTTTTTGTTGGACTCAAACCCCACGGGAATCGCCGCTTCGATGTCTTTGCGAATCGCCTTGAACTTGCCGTCTAATTGGTTCGCCATCAATGGAGTTTGGATAGCACACATGCCACAGCCGATATCCACCCCCACCGCTGCGGGAACGAGGGCATCTTTGGTGGCCACCACCGATCCCACCAGGGCACCTTTGCCTAAGTGAACATCAGGCATCAGCGCCACATGCTTGAACACAAACGGCAAGGAAGCCACATTTTTGGCCATCTGAATTTCCTTGAAGTCCAACTCGTGATTTGCCCAAGTCAAGATGGGAGTAGGGGTGGATAGGGGCATCGTTTGATAGGGCATGGGGGATGACCTCGCTGTTTCGTTGTCATGGTTGGATCTTATATTTCAGATTGTAGTATGCGTATTACAGAATGGCAAGGGGTGGATGGTGGGGAGTGGGGAGTGGGCGGTGGGATGGGGGATGGGGGATGGGGATTCTGGGGTCTGTATTTCGTTGGTGCTTGATAGCTTACGTTTCTGCTTTTGCCCAAGTGGCAAAAAGGATAAAACCAGGAATGGCTCCTAATCCGGCTCCGATAGCAATTTCCAGTCTGAGAAATGTATCAGAGTTTAAGATCATGGTGCGTAATTCAATGTACAGCAGCAGGCCAACTAAAACACCGATACCGATGAGTGCGCCTGCGATCGCTCCCCGTAACCAGCGAGGGGTCGCGATCGCCCCAGCGATCGCTGCCCCTCCAGCCGCAACCCCCAACCAACCAATGAGGGGGAGCACATTTGCTCCGGGCAAAAATCCTGATAGCATCATGCCAGGAATAACCGTACAAATAATGCCTAGGTAGAGTGCTAACTTTTCACGATTTGTGTTCATTTTAGGCGAACCCTATGGGTGCAATTCAAGAGGTGTCATTCAATACAAGTGTGATCTGGCTGAACCCGATACGCCCATAGGGTACCCAGATGGGTTGAGGAAGATGCGATCGCCTTCATTTCGATCGCCCTAACTTCAATTGCCTTAAATCTAAGGAGAATTCACCAAATCTAAAAGAATGTGCATAAAAATACCAGCATCATGGACGGGTAAGGGACACTGATGGGTGGCCTACATCACCCGTCTATATAGAGCAAGTTGGAGAGATTAAATCAGTACAGGGATATGGTTTATGAATACGAAGTTTAAGCAATTCATCCTATTGGGGCTTCCGGGAGTTGGAGTCAAAGAACAAGCGATCGCCCTAGCAGATCGGTGGCATGTGGCGCACCTATCGATGGACACTCTGGTGCAAGCGGCGATCGCATCCCAGTCCCAAGTAGGGATCGCGGTACAACCTTACGTCGAGGCTGGGGAATCGGTGCCCGATGAATTGCTGGTAAAAGTACTACGAAAACGACTCCAGCAGCCGGATGCGATGTTGGACGGTTGGGTGCTGGATGGATTTCCCTTGACGATGGCCCAGGCTGAAGCCTTTGAGCAAGTCGTATCCGCGTTTGGGTTGCCCGATCCGACGATTGTGTATCTCAAGGCCATGAAAGGATTATTGATTAATCGCCTCTGGATGGCTACAGGTCAGCAGGAAACCATGCCCGTTATCCGTCGGCGTGTGACCCAACAGGAAGAGGCATTGGCCCCTGTGGTGGCGTATTACAAAGAGCGATCGCGTCTCAAAACCGTCAATGGGAGTCTCTCATTTGAAGAAATCTCTGCGGCCCTATTTCAGATGGGGTACGAGGATGAGGGTGCGGCTTTGCTCATCAAGGATGAAGCTGAGTTGGATACTCTGCTAGCAAAGGAATCGCTCTTGGTGGTGGATTGCCTTGCCTCTTGGTGTGGGTCGTGTAAGCTGGTGACCCCCATTATTGATGAGCTGGCTAAAATCTATGGCGATCGCGCCCACATCCGAAAAATAGACTTTGATGCCAACCAGCAAATTCCAGCCCGGTTTGGGTTAGAAGGAATGCCAGCGGTGATGTTTTTCAAAGACGGGGAATTGGTGGAAACCTTGACTGGAGTCAAGTCCTATCAGGTTTATAGTGATACCATTACTCGTTTTTTAGAAGAACCTGTACTGAGGTGAGGGATCTGATGGCCACCATTGCCTACTTTGACTGTCCCACTGGCATCGCAGGCGATATGTGTCTGGGTGCCTTGATCGACGCAGGTGTCCCTCTGGAATACCTCACCGACCAACTCGCCCGTCTCGGTATCAGCAACGAATACGTCCTCCGCCCCGAAACCGTCCATCGCAATGGTCAACGTGCCACCAAACTCCACGTCGATCTCACCCTTGATTCCAACCCCCTCCCCTCCCCTCCCCCCCATTCCCATGACCACTCCCACGCTCATTCCCACAATCACGCTCATTCCCACAATCACCCACACTCTAGCCCTACTCTACCCAAAATCCAAAATCCAAAATCCAAAATCCAAAATCCGCTCTCCCGTAACCTTCCTATCATCGAAAAACTCATCCACGCGGCCCAACTCACCCCCAGAGCAGCCAAGTGGAGTTTAGCCATTTTCCGGCAACTGGCTGAAGCCGAGGGGGCAGTCCACGGCATTCCTCCCAGTGAAGTTCATTTCCATGAAGTCGGGGCAACGGACGCGATCGCTGACATCATTGGCACCTGCATCGGCCTAGACTGGCTCAACATCGATCAAATTTACTGTTCTCCCCTACCCACAGGTGGGGGCACGGTTTGGGCCGCTCACGGTCGTCTTCCGGTTCCCACCCCCGCTGTCCTCCATCTATTCAAAATGCGCCAAGTGCCTATTTACAGCAACGGCATCCAGAAAGAACTGGTCACCCCCACCGGAGCGGCGATCGCCACCACCCTCGCCACAGCGTTCGGCCCTCCCCCCGCTATGACCCTCCACACCATCGGCCTAGGCGCAGGCAATCGGGACTTGAAATTGCCGAATATGTTGCGGTTGTGGATTGGGGAGTTGGGTGCTGGAGTGGGGGTGGGGCGGAGGGGGGGAGTGGGGGAGGGGGGGAGTTCGAGGGTTGAGGAGCCACCCACTCCCCACCATCCCACTATCCACCATCCCACTATCCACCATCCCACTCCCCAAACCATCGCCATTCTTGAAACCCACTTAGATGACCTCAACCCCCAAGTTGTAGGTTATCTGTTCGATCAGTTATTTGCCGTGGGTGCGCTGGATGTGTTTCACCAAGCCATCGGGATGAAAAAGTCGCGTCCGGGGATTTTGCTAACGGTGATTTGTTTGCCGGAGCAAATGGAGGATTGTGAGCGGGTCATTTACCGGGAAACAACGACACTGGGGATTCGGCGGCGGCTGCAAGAGCGATCGCTTCTCCATCGGGAGTTTCACGCCGTATCCACAATCTATGGGGAGGTCTCAGTCAAGGTGGCCTCAGTCCAGCCCAATACAGCGATTGTGAACGTTAAGCCAGAGTACGACGATTGCGTCCGCCTTGCACAACAGCATCAGGTGACATGGACCCAGGTCTATCAGGCTGCATTAAAACAGTGGGAGACCCATCAGCAAGACTCGATCGCCAAGGCTTAATTGCTGGAAGCCAAGGGCTTGCAGTTCGCTCTTACCCGACCCCTTGGTTTTCCAAAAAGGCGTTAGTGTCATCCATTTCCAAATGCTTAGCTGTAGGGTGCTGTATAGCCCAAAGGGCATACCAGAAAAGCGCCAGCGTAACGCACTGCAGGTTGGTAATTTTCCTACAAGAAATGGCCTTAGTCATCCATTTCCAAATGCTTGGTTTCAGGCAAGTCATCCTCCACTTCCACTTCCACAAATTCCTCTTCCCGTTCTGGGACGGTTTCAATAATGGGAATCTCGGTTGCCGGAACTTTCAATTCAGATAACTCTGGGAGAGCTGTGCGGTCAGATTGCTTCCGCTGTAGTTCGAGTGGAGTGGCAGTCGGTTGCGGGGTTTCCAGCCAACAGCTTGCAATCGGCAGGGTTTCTTCCAAATCTTCCAAGGGGCGAGGAATCACCATCACTGAATGCAGTTCTCCAATCCGTTCAGCCTCTCGCATTCCCACCTCGATCGCCATCGTGACATCAGCCACATTACCCCGAACAATGGCCGTGCAAAGACCGTCCCCCACCATCTCATAGGAGGCCAAGTGGACTTCTGCTGACTTCAGCATGGCATCGGCACAACCGACCATCGCAGGAAATCCACGGGTCTCAATCAGACCCACCGCCTGGTTACTCAACCGACTGTATCCGCGATTTTCCGTCAGTTGGGCCAGACGGCTACCAATAGGTAACACAGCATCTAGGTTGGGCAATGGGCGCGGAATCACGACTTTCGAGACAAACTGGCCAAATTGCTGAGCTGTTTCTGCCCCCATTTCCACGGCAATTCTCACATCGGCTAGTCGTCCTCGGATGACGGCGGTACAGTAGCCACTGCCAATCTTTTCATACCCGACTAAGTTCACACCCGCCGATTTCAGCATCATATCGGCTGTACCGATAATGGCGGGGAAACTCTGGGTGGCAATCAACCCCAACGCCATATTGGAAAAATCTTTCGCAGGGGGATGGGATGAGGTCTCAAACCGATCGGATGGGTCCGCCATTCTGCCGGGTTCATTCCCCTGAATCGCTAGCTCATTGCTGTGCATGGTTACTCCTTCCCATTCCCAGAGAGGGGTTGGCTACGATGGGGAAACATCATGGCGATTAAGCGCTGTACAGATGCTTGCCCGTAAACGACAGAGGGATCCGGGGAATCGGGGCTAGTTGGTTCCGGGATGGATGTGCTATCAACGGAAGCATCATCTGGTGCCGAACCGTTTGGAGCAGGGGAATCAGTAGCATCATCAGCATCATCGCTGGCGATCGCCTCCTCAGTTTCCTGTACAGGGCTATCTGCACTGTTTGCTCCCAGCTGATCATCTCCCAGTTGTTCAGTGCTTGAATGACCAGCCGAGGGCTGATCGCTTTCCGAATGATCGGTCTTTAGCCGTTCGGCTCTAGACTGATCGTTGACAGAATGAGCCACTCCCGAAGGATTGGCCACTGCGAAACCCGTACCTGGATTCTCCACACTCTTGCCATTTGAATCCATGCTATCGTGCTTTTCCGAGTTATGGTTAGTCTCATTAATATTCTGAGAGCTATCGACATTCGGTGGGGGTGCCACGGTAATGGGATCTGGCGCACCTTGGAGACTATGAGGAGGAACACTGGTTCCAGGCTCGACCTGGATATGGCCCATCAGGGTGGTCATTGAGCCGATACAACTATGGGACCCCACCGTTCCGCTGCCAAACAGCAGAACCTGAGTCCCCAAGGTGACTTCAGCTTCTAAGACTAACGAACCATCGTAGGCATGAATGATACTACCCTGACCCAACACCACCCCAGAACCAATCTCAATGGTGCTGCCAGGGTTAGCATGGAGGACGACATTCGTAGCGATCGCCGCAGATGGGTGGATGTTCACATTCCCACTCACACAAAACCGCACTTCATCGGTCAACGGTAGCTGCGATCGATTCATTGAGAATGTATGCCTCCCACTGCCCTTGAATTGAGTGCCCTTGAAGGGTAGTCTATGCTAACTTTTTGCCTCAAAGCCCAAGACCTCCAAAGGATCTTGGGCCATCTACGACTGATCCTATGGGCGTTGCAACATTACCTCAGCCACTCGTCGTTTCGCACCTGAGTCAATACCAATCAACCGCACATATTCTCCCTGATGCTCTTGCAAGCAAGCTTCCAAACTAGCGATCACGTCTGCCATCCGATTCGACTCAATTGGGGCACAACTGCTCCACGTCCCGGAACGGAACCGTCGAGCATCCACATGTTCAGTGCCAATCCGATGCCCTGCGGCCAAAAGCTGCTGTACTTGGTTCACGACATCCGAACCCAACCCTTGGGAAGATGTACCGTTAGTCGGGGCACCATAGCTCTGGGAAGGGCGTGGTGGTGCTGCCACTGGTGGCGCAGTATTGGCCCGTGCATGACCTGGGCGCTGAATCACTAACTCATCGACCCGCCGCTTGGCCTTGGAGTCGATACCAACAATCCGCACATATTCTCCAGCAAATTGGTGTAGAGCTGCATCTAATTCTGCGAGTACCCCTGCTGCATGGGTGGCAGAAATGGGGGCAGAGGTCGTCCAAGAACTCGTGCGGAACCGACGGACATCAGCATGCTCCAGCCCAATCCGACACCCTTGAGCCAACCACCGTTCTACCGTAACGGCCACGTCAGAATCCAAGGTTCCAGCCGTAGGAGTCGCAGGACTGGCAGTCCCATAGGCAGGAACTGATCCTCCGGCTGGGCGACTGGTGGTCTGACCTGCAACCGTGCTATCCCCAGGACGTTGAACAATGATTTCTGCGACGCGGCGCTTGGCCTGGGAATCAATGCCAATCAACCGGACATATTCGCCAGCATGGTCTTGCAAACAATGGTCAATAGCCACCATGACATCCTCAGCCCGATTTGCCTGTACCGGACCACAGGTTTTCCAAGAACTGGTTTGGAAGCGACGACTATCAGCAGATTCTAGACCAATCCGATACCCCTGACTAAGCAGTTGCTGTACTGTCTGAGCGACATCCCCAGCAATGCTCGATCCTACCCCCGCACTGGAACCCGCACTAGGCGTATAGCTGGGGGCGTAACTGCCGTTACGGCTAGGAACTGTTGTTGGACTTGACTGGACCACTGTTTTACCATCCGCCCGTTGAATAATGGTCTCAACGACGCGGCGCTTGGAAGCCGTATCTACCCCAATCAGACGCACATAATCGTTGGGATGTTCGGCCATGCATGCTTCCAAAGCGGCAATCACATCGCTTTCACGATTGGACTGTATCATCGGACAACTGGTCCAAGAACAGGCCCGAAACCGCCGAGCATCAGCATATTCAGTGCTGACACGGTATCCTTGAGCCAACAGTTGGCGTACCTGAGCGAGAATATCGGTCCCTAACGTTGTTGTAGTCGGCATGTAAGTATTCATGTCTGATTGATAGCTCCGTTCCAGTTCACTGCGAATGGCGGTCACACAGGCGGTATCCTCGGCACATTGGTACCCAGACCGCAAGGTGTTATTGATGTCAACCACGTGGTTGGCAAATTCTTGGTCCAACGACTGGACCTCGGGTAATCGGTTGGCTTCATGCTGGGTTGTAATCACCGATCCCGATGGGACATAACGTCCCGGTGGGATTTCTACATCTTGAATGAGGACGTGCATCATCACAATGCAGCCATCCCCGATTCTGGCATTAAATACGGTTGAACGAAATCCGATAAAACAGTTGTCCCCAACATAGGCAGGTCCGTTGATCAGCGCCATGTGGGTGATGGAAGTGTTGCGACCAATCCATACGGAGTAATCTAGGCCATCTCCTCCTACTACTTTGCCATCGGATAACCCGTGAATAACCACTCCATCCTGAATATTGCTGTTGGCCCCAATGTAAAAAGGAGTTCCTTCATCAGCCCGGATCGAGGTGCCAGGGGCAACCATGACATCTGCGCCAATTTGCACATCTCCAATGATGTTAGAGAAGGCATGGACATAAGCAGTTTCGTGAATCGTTGGCTTGGCCAGTCCCTTTGACCAGGGGGTTGGCGGTGCAGCCAGAGTATGAGCAGCCATATTGTTTCTCCTCGTTTGCGTCTTCTGGGCCAGAGTGCGATCGCATCCCATCCACATGGGGACGGGCGAGATTTAACTGTGGCGTTGAAGACGATCTAAACCTGCCAGTTACGACGACATTTGTATGACATCTACACGGCCTTTGCACGACGTTGTATGCCAGGGTTCGCTCAACTTTAGCAGCATAACAGCTAGCGATCTTGCTCTCGCTTGCTGTAAATAAATTGCCGTCCAATACTGATGGTATCGATGATGCCAACAACCAGCGCATCAACGGGTTTGTCGCTGCCGCCCTGGAATTGTCGGGCGGCACTCCCCCGACTCACCAATACCCACTCATCGACACCCGCACCTACATTGTCAGCCGCCACCTCATACTCAGGCAGAGGATTTCCCTCGTCATCCATAAGCTGGAGCAGCAAGAACTTTACCCCAGTGAGGCTAGATTCTTTATGAGTGCTAACAACTGTGCCACGTACTTTTGCTATTTGCATTCAAATGGCCTAACGACTAGACGGGCGAATGCCTGAAACACTGTCCCGAAAGACTTCCACTGCTTCGGTATAGCGGATAGGAAGAACATATTCCAGATTTTCATGGGGACGGGCAATGATGTGGGTGGACAAGACTTGTCCGCCGTTCACTCGCTTCACGTTATCGATGCCAGCTGCGACCGAAGCTTGAACCTCGGACACATCGCCTCGGACAATCACCGTGACGCGGCCACTCCCAATTTTCTCATAACCAACTAAGGTCACACGGGCGGCTTTGACCATTGCATCCGCTGCTTCCACAACAGCCGGAAAGCCCAGGGTCTCAACCATCCCAACCGCGATCGCCATACATAACCTCCCTTCCACATCGCGATTGAGAGTACCGACAGAGCTAAATCAACACCCATCGACACTCTCAGATTCGCTCAACAGTTCTAACTTCGAAACTGTTCTACCGCCTCGGTGTAGCGAATTGGCAGCACGTACTCCAGGTTTTCGTGAGGACGGGCAATGATATGAGTGGACAGGACTTCACCACCATTGACGCGCTTGGCATTGTCAATGCCAGCCGCAACCGAAGCCTGAACCTCAGATACGTCACCGCGAACGATAACAGTCACACGGCCACTCCCAATCTTTTCATAGCCCACTAGAGTCACGCGAGCAGCCTTGACCATCGCATCTGCTGCTTCTACAACAGCAGGAAAGCCCAAGGTTTCAACCATTCCAACAGCAATCGGCATCGCCCAATATCTCCTAATAAAAGAAAGTACACGTGCAAAACTAACTAGTCTTGAGATTCGATCAGCCTAGACCTCCGTGTATCAAGGTCCACCCTGATCAAACTCCAAGTAGCAGCAATGCTTCAGAACACCTTAAATTCCCATAAACCAAGAATACAAGCCCACTCTTTCGTTGGCAACATAATTCAAAATGATTCTCACAAATACTCTTTATAGGCTAAGCTTATCCCCCATGCACGACTTAACCGCCACAACAATGGAGACAAAACCCAGAAGCAGCTTGTGAAAAACGCATATATCGTCCATCCATAACACCTACCTGCTTTCCCTAGTGGATAAGGGGCAGGTTGGCAAGAGAATCCTCGATCCATCAATTATAAAGATAACCTTGGAATACGAGGTTACAGAGTATATAGATGATAAGTAAGGCACCGTTAATCATATCATTTGCTAGGATCAGCGATCGCAATTTCCACCAAGAAGTGTAGAAAGTTGAAAGATATCTCGACAGATTGTGACCTAAAGATAAAATAATCTATGAATTTTAATACCTCTTAACTTTTATGAAAGTATTGACTCCATTGGTTGACTTAATCCCCAAGATGAGGATACAGATTGAAGGCCATGTGTGGGAAACTTGATTAGGTGCGGGAGGACTCTCTTGTTACAATTATCGAGAACATTAAAGTTGTTAAAAAAGATTGCAGCGGTTGAGTTCTAAAATGGCGAAAGCCATGACATGAGGAACTGGGATATTGTCCTACTTGTAACTCCCTCAACATTTCATCCATAAATCATGTGTTTTTAGTCAATCACTGGTCAATCACTAGTCAATCATACGTTTTTAGTAAAAAGCAGTTTTGGAAACTATAACGATTAAAATGGCACAGTTTTTGCTACAAGCCAGTTGGTTAATCCCTCTTTACGGACTAGCTGGTGCAGTTTTAACTTTGCCGTGGTCTTTAGGGCTAATCCGACGAACCGGACCTCGTCCAGCGGCCTACCTAAACATCATCATGACGATCTTGGGGGTGGTGCATGGGGCGCTCGCTCTGAGATCGATTTGGAACGTCCCGATCCACAGCCTGTCTATCTCTTGGTGGCAGGTGGCAGATTTAGATCTTGTCCTGGAGTTAGAGCTGTCCCCCGTTAGTTTGGGCGCACTGGAACTCGTCGCCGGGATTTCTCTATTGGCCCAGATTTTTGCCTTGGGATATATGGAGAAAGATGCCTCCTTGGCCCGATTCTTTGGATTAATGGGCTTATTTGAAGCTGGGTTAGGGGGATTGGCCTTAAGTGATTCTTTACTGCTGAGCTATGGGTGTTTGGAGGTGTTGACCTTATCCACCTATTTGTTGGTGGGATTTTGGTATGCTCAGCCTCTGGTGGTAACGGCAGCACGAGATGCTTTTTTGACCAAACGAGTTGGGGACATTGCCCTATTGATGGGGGTTGTGGCCCTCTCTGCCTATGGCGAAGGGTTGTCATTTTCTGATTTGGGGGCTTGGGCTGAAACGAATCCTTTGGGACCATTTGCTGCTGCTCTCGTGGGGTTATCGTTGATTGCAGGGCCGACTGGAAAATGTGCCCAATTTCCACTCAATTTGTGGCTAGATGAGGCGATGGAAGGGCCAAACCCGGCTGGAATCTTGCGAAACTCCATCGTTGTTTCCGCTGGAGCCTACGTTTTAATTAAATTGGAACCTGTTTTCACCTTGTCTCCGGTGTCTGCGGATGCGCTGATTGTGATTGGCAGTGTGACAGCGATCGGGTCATCTCTGATGGCGTTGGCCCAAATCGACATTAAGCGAACCCTATCCCATTCCACCAGCGCTTGGATCGGACTGATTTTTATCGCAGTGGGTTTGGGACAGGTGGATATTGCGTTTCTCCTGTTATTTACCCATGCGATTTCCAAGGCTTTGTTATTTATGAGCATTGGATCGGTGATGATGAACACCAGTAACCAGAATATCACTGAGATGGGCGGCCTTTGGTCACGGATGCCCTTAACCACAAGCAGTTTTGCGTTGGGAGCAGGGAGCTTGGTGGTGTTGGTTCCTTTGGGGGCATTTTGGACAATGGGGCGTTGGTTTGATGGTTCCTGGTTGATTCCTGCATGGCTGTTGGTGATTTTGAGTCTTGTTAACTTGCTGAACGCGCTCAATTTTGTGCGAGTCTTTCGGCTCGTTTTTTGTGGCGCTCCTCAACCGAAGACCAGGCGATCGCCCGAAGCCCCGTGGCCGATGGCGGTGCCGATGGTGTCCCTCTGCATTATTGTCTTGTTGACTCCCTCGGTTCCCCTCCGTTGGTCCCTATGGCTCAGTCCCACTGCACCTTTGGCGGTTGGAGATTTGCCGATCGTGCAGTGGAGTTTGCCCATTGTGGTGGTCGCTGGGTTGTTAGGCGTGCTCATCGGATTCACGATTCGCCTCAATCGGTCGTGGGCGCGACCGGACAATGCGACCCTGCGCCTGGTTCAAGATACGTTGGCTTACGATTTTTACCTGGAGAAAATCTATCACTGGACCGTGGTATGGCTGGTGGGAACAATGGCCAAAATCACGACCTGGTTGGATCGCTATGTGGTGGATGGCATCGTCAACTTGGTTGGGTTTGCCACGGTGCTGAGTGGTCAAGCCCTGCGCTATAGCGTTTCTGGCCAATCGCAGGGCTATATTCTCACTATTACAGTCAGCTTAGGGATTTTGTTTGCTTTAACAATGGCCTGGATGGGCTTGAAGACGTGACCTGTGCCCAGAAAGCCTAGTCTGCCTGATCCCAGCCTTATCGGGATCAGGCTGCTGGGTCGTATTGTGGGCGGATTCTATGGGCGGATGCTGTCGGTAGATGCTGCGGGTTGGAGATTGCTGGGTTAGATCAAAAGGAAAGGCAAGGAGAATGTTAAACATACTATTGTTGTTGCCATTAGTGGGTGTGTTAGTGCTGTGGATACTGCCTAAGACGATGGCCGCAGATCGCTATCGCTGGGTGGCGATCGCCTTTGCCATTGCCAGCTTTCTGGTATTGGTGATCTTAGGATGGCAGTTTGATATTACCCAACCCGGATTTCAATTTACGGAAGAGTTAATTTGGATTGATGCGATCGGGTTTAAGTATCAGCTAGGGGTGGATGGGTTATCGTTTCCGTTGTTATTACTCAACGCCTTGCTCACGCTGATTGCCATTGTGGCCAGCGATCGCCAGATCCAGCGGCCCAAGTTCTACTACATTTTGCTATTCCTGCTCAACATTGGGGTCGTGGGTGCGTTTGTGGCCACGGATGTCCTGCTGTTTTTCCTGTTTTACGAGCTAGAAGTCGTTCCCCTATACTTCCTGATTGCCATTTGGGGGGGGGAACGTCGGGGCTATGCGGCTACCAAGTTTTTGATATACACCGTTTTCTCCAGCATATTTTTGCTAGCGGCCTTCCTCGGTTTAGTTTGGGTCAATGGGCCGACTAGCTTCAGCTACGCTGACCTGCGTGCTCACACCTTAGCCCTCACCCCACAACTTTGGCTGTTAGGGGCCTTGCTTATCGGTTTTGGCATTAAAATTCCATTTGTTCCCTTCCACACTTGGCTACCAGATGCCCACGTAGAAGCCTCGACCCCGGTGTCTGTGTTGCTGGCAGGGGTCTTGTTGAAACTGGGGACATATGGATTGCTCCGGTTTGGCTTTGGCTTGTTTTTGGATGCTTGGACGCTAATCGCTCCGGGGTTGGCCATCTGGGCGGCAGTCAGTGCCTTGTATGGGGCGGTGTGTGCGATCGCCCAGCAAGATATGAAGAAAGTGGTGGCCTATTCTTCCATTGCCCACATGGCCTTTATTTTGCTGGCTATTGCTGCAAACACTCAGCTCAGTATCATTGCTGCGGTCATGCAAATGGTGAGCCACGGTCTAATTTCCGGGCTGCTGTTTCTCCTAGTCGGTGTTGTGTACAAGAAAACGGGTAGCCGAGATGTGACGTATTTGCGGGGACTGCTGAACCCAGAACGGGGATTGCCAATGATCGGCTCATTGATGATTATAGCGGTGATGGCCAGTTCCGGATTGCCGGGACTCGTCGGGTTTCCCGCCGAGTTTCTCGTCTTTCGGGGCAGTTTTCCAGTATTTCCCGCCGCAACCCTCCTGTGCATGGTGGGGACGGGGCTAACGGCGGTGTACTTTTTACTGATGGTCAACAAAGTGTTTTTTGGCCGCCTACCAGATTATTTGGCCAAGATTCCGGTGGTGACGTGGGGCGATCGCCTCCCATCCCTCGTCATCGCAGCGCTGGTGTTGTGGTTTGGTCTTCAACCGGGCTGGATTACTCGCTGGATTGAAGCCGATGTCACCTATCTCATGGAGGAATCCCTAGAAGCAGATGCTATTCAGCGGCCTGCCGATTTAGTATCAGATTCAACCTCAGATTTAGCCATGATTCCGTTGCTACCATCTGAGGTTGGGTCAGGCGCTCCTTTTGACTGACAAAACCCTTGAAAGACTGATTCCCCCGTAGGTTGGGTAAAGCCCAAAGGGCATACCCGAAAAGCGACAGCCTACCCTAACAAAATGCTGACTGGTGTCGGGGGATGGTCAAAGGCAAGGCTATGCCAACGTTCCCTCAATCCAACTGACAAACTGATCTTTTGTCGGCCAATCAACCTTTACTGTTGCTATTGTCATCCCTTCCCCATTTACTCAAAACATCATGACCGTCTCAACCCTCCAACCGTCCCAACATCCCCTGGCCCCAGTGATCCACGCTTTAGAATCCGGCAACGCCCTGCTGCCCCATTCTGACCAAAATGTAGTGGAAGTCGTGGGTATTCTCGAAAGTTATGGTTACGTCTTGGATGCCTATTCGATTAACTTGAACTACATCGCCAATCACCAATGTCTGGTGTTTTTTCCCTGGTTTAAATACTTTAATGGCGAGTTCTCAGTTCAAAAATTACTACGGCATTGGTGGCACGATCGGATTAATTATGAATATGCCGAATACTGTATGAAGGGCATGTTTTGGCACGGGGGTGGCGGCTTGGATGCCTATTTGGATACCGATGAATTCCGCCAGCGGGTTGACCCTTTAATTCAATATAAATTCAAATACAATCCAGTGATTTTAGGGCTACATAAACTGTTTCCAGAATTTTTGCCTGAATTGGTGCGACAAATGTGTCTTTACAGTGGTTTGGGCCAATTTTGGCGGGTGATGAGCGACATGTTTTTGACTCTGGGCGATCGCTACAACCAAGGCGAAATCAAAACCATTCCCGATGTGGTGCAGCACATTTTAGACGGGCTAGTGGCAGCAGCCAGTGATCCCATTACCTACAGCCCAACAGTGGGCGCTTCTAACTTTGAAATTATCCCAGAATCCCAAGGCATCACCTTTTTAATGGATACTGCTGTCCCCTACGTCGAGGCGATTTTCTTTCGTGGCACTCCCTTTCCCGGCACCATTTCCTATAATGCCCAAGCCTACCAAATTCCCCTGGGCCAGGGTGAGTTTGCCTATGGTGCGCTGTATGCTGACCCCTTACCCATCGGCGGATCTGGCATTCCCCCCACCCAGCTCATGCAAGACATGCGCCACTTTTTACCGGACTATCTTCGCGAGATTTACCAAACCGAAGGTCGAGGCGACACGGACTTACGGGTGAAAATCTGCGAGACGTTTCAAAAGTCGATGTTTTGCGTCACAACTGCGGCCCTCAAAGGGCTAGCCCCGTTTCCGATAGAGACGATGAACCCAGCAGAACAAGCTGAGAACCGCAAGTATTTGGAGCAGTGGATGGATCGGTTTACCACGTCTCGATTGCAACAGGTTCGGGGTGGAGTTTAGAGGGCCTGTGCTGCGATCCTCGCCAGGGTTTCGGAAAACGGAGGCTTAATAATGCCCTTCTCAGTGATGATCGCGCTAACCAGGGAGGCGGGGGTCACGTCAAAGGCAGGATTAAACACAGGTGTGCCGGAAGGGCAAATGGGCTGACCTTGAATATGGGTGATTTCCTGGGCCGAACGCTCTTCAATGGTAATGGCCTCGCCACTGGGCGTTGATAAATCCAAGGTACTCAGAGGACAAGCGACATAAAAGGGAACCTGGTGTGCCTTAGCGGCCAAGGCCAAGGCATAGGTTCCGATCTTGTTGGCTACATCACCGTTGGCCGCCACGCGATCGCATCCCACAATGCAACAATCCACCTGCCGTGTTTTCATCACCCAGGCAGCAGCCCCATCCACAATGACCGTATGGGGAATGCCAAAAGCCTGACACTCATAGGCAGAAAGGCTGGCCCCTTGTAAGCGAGGACGGGTTTCATCCAAGATTGCTTGGATCGTTTTGCCTCGTTCATGGGCAATGCGGATTACCCCCAGAGCTGTGCCGTAATCGACAGTCGCTAAGCTCCCGGTGTTGCAGTGATGAATAATGGTCGCCTCGTCTGGAATCAGAGCCTGGGCATGGTCACCGATCGCCTGATTGACCGCAATGTCAGCCTCGTACAAGGCCAACGCCTTAGCTTCCCAATCTGCAATCGGGCTTTGCAACATAAGGTCGATCGCCCACATCAAATTCACCGCCGTGGGCCGAGTTGAGCGGAGCATGGCCGCTTTTTCCTCTAGATTTTCGCCCTGTTGTGCTGCCAGAACAAGGCCAAAGGCGGCAGCCACCCCAATTGCCGGGGCACCTCTAACTGCCATTGACCGAATCGCCTCAGCCACCGCATCGGCTGTCTCACACACTAGATAAGCAGTGGTCCCAGGTAACTGGCGTTGGTCCAATAATCGGAGGGATGTCCCTTGCCATTGAATACTTCGGAACGGAGTTGAAGGTGATGGAGTACTGGGCGACATGGTTTAGGATAGGTCTGAAATGATGGTTCCAAAAGAGGATAGCATTCATTTCATAGTATATTGCTGGTGAGAGACCTTATTGCTGCCAGGAATGCTGACGAAGTAAGGCCAAGAGTGTTGGGTTGGGGGTGGGCATCGCCATATGGACATAGCCACAATTCGTGACGATTTAGTTGAGGTGATCCAGAGTGCCTATCATCGAGGCTGGATGATGGGTACAGGGGGCAATTTCAGCACTGCAATTCAGCGTGATCCGCTCTCGCTGTTGATGACCCCTAGTGGTGTCGATAAGGGTGCTGTCACCGCCCAGGATCTCGTGGTGGTCGATTCCCAGGGGATGGTGATCGAAGGCAGCGGCAAAGCCTCCGCCGAAACCGCTGTTCACCAAGCTTTGGCCCTTCATGCAGGAGCAGGAGCAGTTCTCCATACCCACTCTCCCTATGCCACTCTCTTGTCTCTTCGGTTCGGGTCCCAAGGGGCTATCCATTGGCAGGGATATGAAATGCAAAAAGGCATCGCAGGTTTTCTATCCCATGACACTCAACTCACCTTGCCCATCTTACCCAACACCCAGGACATGACAGGTTTGGGGGAACGGATGGCGAGTCCCTGTAAAGATTGGCCCTATGGAGTGTTACTGGCAGGACACGGGCTGTATGTCTGGGGAGCCACCTTATTTGAGGCCAAGCGACATCTCGAAATTTACGAATTTCTGTTGCAGGTTCGATATCTAGAACTGAGTGGGTCTATAGTATCTCAAGACGTTGGTAAACATAGATAAATAGAACGATGGCGACCTTACAAATTTACGACACTGCTACCCCGACTTCCATTGAGGATCAAGAGCAGATCAAAGACTATCTAGCCCAAATCAACATTGGGTTTGAGCGGTGGGAGGCCCAAGTGCCTTTAAGTGATATCGCTAGCAGTGATGAAGTCTTGGCTGCCTATGCCACCGACATTGATACCTTGTCTCAACAAAATGGGTATCAGAGTGCCGATGTGATTGATATTCACCCGACCACTCCCAATTTGGATACCATGTTAGCCAAGTTTGACAAGGAACACTGGCATGACGAGGATGAGGTGCGCTTTATTCTGGCGGGGAAAGGAATTTTTCACATTCACCCAGAAACGGGTCCGGTGGTTGCGGTGGTTGTTAGTGCAGGGGATTTGTTAGTGGTGCCCAAAGGGACCAAGCACTGGTTTCATTTGGGAGCGGAACGACGGGTCCGAGCCATCCGTTTATTCCAAAACACCAGCGGCTGGGCACCCAACTACACGGAAATTGATACGGCTGTCAACTATCCGTTGCAGGCATTAGCTGCATGACCCATCCCATGATCAATCACAGCAAGATTAAGGTTATCCTGCTGGATATTGAAGGCACAACTACTCCCATTGATTTTGTGACTGAGACCCTGTTCCCCTACGCCCGTAGCCGCTATGACTCCTTTCTACAGGCAAATTGGGCTTCCCCAGAGGTTCAGGCGATCGCGACTCAACTTTGGCAGGATTATCGTAACGAGTCGCCGCCGCTATCCTGTTGGCCCCGTCTAGAGGATTGTCAAGGGACGGCGGCATATTTGACCCATCTGACCGATTGCGATCGCAAACTCACAGCCTTGAAGGATATCCAGGGAAAAATCTGGCGCAGGGGGTACGAGGACGGGAGCTTACAGGGGGTGATGTATGACGATGTACTACCTGCGTTCCAGCAGTGGCAGACCCAGGGGCAAACGATTGCGATCTATTCGTCGGGGAGTATTTCGGCCCAGAAGTTAATTTTTGGCTACAGCAACGTTGGGGATCTCACCCCCTATATTTCGGCATACTTTGACACGACCACAGGAGCCAAAGTGGAGCCGGACAGCTACCAAGCCATTGCCAACCATTTGGGGGTAGCCCCAGCCGAGATCCATTTTTATTCAGACAACCCCCGTGAGGTGGACGCGGCTCAGAAGGCAGGCTGTCAAATCACTGAAGTGCGGCGAGAGCAAGGGGATAGCCTGATCCCCTCTTCTGCATCTTAGGCCATTTCTTGTAAAAAAATGACCAACCTGAGGTGCGTTACGCTGGCTCCTGATTGCCTGACAAAACTGCTTAAAACCTTGTCCCTGCCTTGGGTCAGGAGACCTGACCCCTACATTGTCCCAATCTCTTGTAGGGGAGCGGTTTCCGCGCCCAAGCCCCAATTTTTGTCAGTCACAGGTGGGCGCAAATCGCCAGCGGGGTGGGGTTGTCCCCATCTCGCTATGGGCTACTAACGTTACGGTCCCTGTGTCATTGATCACCCAGCCTTGGGCTTCGATAAGATGAGGCGGCGCGGCCTGACCTTCTGCTTGACGATCCCTCTGGGTTTCTCCCTGAATGTCTTCCTGAATGTCTCCCTGGCTTGCGGCCTCAGTTTCCAGTCTCTCTGTTCCTGTTTCTCCCACATAGATCAGGCGCTGATCTTGCCAAAGGCGATCGCTCGTAAACAAGTCATACGGTGTGGGGGGTAGTCCACCTTGGCCCACCGAAACAAAGCGGCTCCTGCTTGATAACTGACACACATCCACATTTAATAACCCAGCCACATCCACTAATGTACTCGGCAGAATAATGGAGTCTCGGCTCAGATCTAAATCGGATGTTCGGAAAACAATGTCACCACTCAATTCAGGATTCGTCTGAGACACCGCCGTAATATCGTTGCTTTCTAACTGCCAAGGATTAAGTTGTTGTGGATCATTGGTATTCAACAAAGATGAGAGTTGAGACCGACTCCGGACTGTAAAGCCAAAGATCCCCCGAAGTAAGGTGTTTGGCTCAGAATTATTGCCTATCTGTTGCAGTAATGATCCCGTTAATCGTGGGCGAGTTCGGCCCAACTGAAGCAATCCTGGCGTGGTGATCGTGACCTGTCCTCCATTCCCTTCTAGGGCATTCGCCGTAATATCCGTATTACTCTGATCAGGAGTGGCTAAAACATACCCGTTTCGGACCGTTAAGTTAATGTTCCCGCCCGTTTGGTCCATCCCCATTGCATCAACATTCGTGGAAATTCGACTGCCATTTCGCATCTGAAG
>JBFRWC010000080.1:0-3792 GCA_051439365.1 Leptolyngbyaceae cyanobacterium | reverse complement strand
GGGATGGTTGTAAGGCAGGACAAATTGCGTCCTCCCCCCGTACCGAAGATTGCATTGGTTGTAAGCGCTGTGAAACAGCCTGCCCCACTGATTTCCTCAGTGTTCGAGTTTACCTAGGTGCAGAAACCACTCGTAGCATGGGCTTGGCATACTAGAAATTTATATCGACTGACATGGTTATACTCGGTTTGTCGTTATCGGCTAGGTCGTGGTAACTGTGTGGAATCATAATATTTCTAGATAGTCAGACATTTAATCATTGGGGGAGGCAAGTGTGCCTCCCCTATTTTTATGCCCGTACTCCTATTGGATTTGGCATAATATATTGACCAAGCAACCTAGAACGGATTAACCTAGATGGGATTGATTTCTTTGGAAACGATGGGCAAGCTTAGTCAGAAAGGTTACTGTTAGCCTCTTCTCGGATTGCTTGTTTTTTAGTTTTTGATACACGGCATTCTTCTGTCGCTGTGTGCGATCGCTGTCAGTCATTTCAATCTGCCGTATGCTCATGATGTCTCATCCACCCGAACCCCTTACATTCATTGTGGCCCAATTCCTTTATACCTAGGATGTTGACCCAGCAAGTATATGGATACTCCGTTTGACATTACTATCCAGATGGTCCTAGTGACACTAGCGGGCATTAGCGCTCAGGTCATAGGTGACTACCTCAAGATTCCCAGTATCGTTTTTTTGCTACTGTTTGGCATTCTACTGGGGTCTGACTGTTTGGATGTACTGCATCCAGAGGTGTTGGGCGGTGGTTTGGAAGTCATTGTGGCTCTTTCCGTTGCCATCATCCTATTTGAAGGTGGTCTCAACTTAGAGTTACGTGAATTAGGTCGGGTATCCGATAGTTTGCAAAACCTAGTTACCGTAGGAACATTAGTCACGTTGCTGGGTGGCGGGACTGCGGCTCACTTTTTTAGCGAATTTCCCTGGTCGTTGGCATTTCTCTACGCCGCCCTAGTTGTGGTGACTGGCCCAACGGTAATCGGGCCATTGCTCAAGCAGGTCAGGGTCGATCGACAAGTTTCAACCTTACTAGAGGGTGAGGGTGTTCTGGTTGATCCTGTGGGGGCAATTCTGGCTGTCGTTGTCCTTGATGTCATTTTGAATGGGGACAGCGATCCTTTTGCCATTGTTAGTGGGCTACTGCTGCGGCTGGGGATTGGGGGCATCATCGGAGCCTTGGGGGGATGGTTGCTTGGTTTCTTTCTCAAGCGTGCCACATTCCTATCAGAGGAATTAAAGAATTTGGTCGTCCTTGCTGGCGTGTGGGGACTGTTCGGTCTGTCCCAGAGCGTTCAGAGTGAGTCGGGACTAATGACCATGGTATTAGCAGGGTTGGTGCTGAGAGCATCTTCTGTTCCTGAAGAACGGCTGCTGAGACGCTTTAAAGGGCAATTAACGATTTTGTTCGTTTCAGTCCTGTTTATTTTGTTATCAGCTGATTTATCCATTGCTAGCATCATCGCCTTGGGGCAGGGTGCCGTCATTACAGTGGCACTGCTGATGTTCATTGTTCGCCCCATCAACATTTGGATATGTACGTGGAATAGCACGCTCAATTGGCGACAAAAGCTATTTCTTGCCTGGGTAGCGCCAAAGGGTATTGTCTCGGCATCTGTGGCTTCCCTATTTGCCATTTTGTTAACTGAACGGGGTATCAGTGGTGGAGAAGCGATTAAGGCACTGGTATTTCTGACTATTATTTCAACGGTTGCCCTGCAAGGATTGACAGCTGGATGGGTGGCACGATGGCTCAAAATCACCTCGAATCAAGCAACGGGTGCGGTAATTGTTGGGTGTAACCCAATGAGTAAGCTGATTGCTCGGCTTTTGAAAGAGCAGAATGAATCGGTTGTTCTGATCGATACTGATGAGGAGGAATGTCGCCTAGCCAAGGAGGAGGGCTTCACTGTTTTCACCAGCAGTGCTCTGGATATGGATGTGCTGGAAGAAGCTGGATTGGGATCTGCTGGGACATTTTTGGCCATTACCAATAACAGTGAAGTGAATACCGTATTGGCAGAACGGGCGACCGAAGAGTTCAATCCGCCCCGTGCGTTGGTGGTATCGGCAGGAGAACGAAAACCCGTTGACGCGAAAAATAAGGAAACTGAAAAAGCTAAGGAGAAAGACGCTGACCTGGATAGTCAATCGAGCAATGGCAAGGTCAACGAGGAGAAGGGCAGTACCAAAGCAAGCAAGAGCAGTAAATCAGGCAAAAATAAGAGTAGTTCAGCCAAAGTTCAGCCAGCATTTGCCGAGCCACTACCCCTAAAGCTATGGAACGGGTATTTGCGAGACGGAGCGATTAAACTCGGTGAGACGACCTTAAAAGAGTCCGGCTTTGAAATTCAAGAGGCTCACTTAGAGGTGCTGATTCGAGCAGGAGAACTTGTTCCACTTCTTAGGGAACGGGACAAACTATTGCAGGTTGTTCAGGTGACAGAGGATTGGCAACCGGGCGATCGCATTATTTATCTCCTGCATGATCCACGACCCAAGTTACTCCGCCAGCTATCCGGTGGCAGGAGTCCATCACGGTTAGCGGTGGAAAAACTACCGTCGGTTGAAGAATTACCCCTCCCCACATCTAACCCATCTTCCCCATGATTCTCTCGCGTGGTTAAATAGACTGGCATGACACTAGAACATGCTGGATTGGGTTACGCTCTGAATGAAGGTTGAAGAGCCTGAGGAGAGAAACAAGAGACATGAAGCTTACTACTATTAGTGACTGCATTTTTAAGCTGCGAGTCAAGCCACTCAGAGAACTTCCGGCGTCAGAGAAGTACCTAGTGACCAAAGGTAGTGAATTTGAAGTGTTGTCTGTTGATGCCGCCCCGGATCATTGCTTGAATATTACCTTCCAGTCTCCCATCGGGCCCCAAAATGAAAAAAACTGGTACGTTTTTCAAGAGCATGTTGCGCTGTTGGGAAACGAACCTGACAACAATCCTCAAGAAGATGACGATCCAACCTTACCGGAAGATTACCCAGACGGGTTCAAAGTAGCGGGCTATCCTTATCGCTTCTATCTGCCGGATCCAGTACTCAAAGGGGGACTCTTTACCTGGGCTGAAGTGACCAAAAATGGTCAGAGAATCCCAACATCAAGGGCGGTAGTCAGTAACATTTTGCAAATGGCGGACACTATGCAGGATATTCGAGAGTTGTTTGGCGATCGCCCCATTAAGGTTCTCTCTTGGTACCGCGATCCCCTCGCTAACCAGCAGGTTGGCGCTACCTCCCGGAGTTACCATCTCACGGGTGGAGCCATTGACTTTTGCATCTCAGGAGTTGCTCCAGCAGACGTTCAACAGCGACTGGGACCCTGGTGGGGTAGTCGTGGTGGCTTAGCCAGTGGCAATCGCTTCACCCATATTGACAATAGGGGTTATCGTGCCCGATGGCGTTATCCCAGCTAGCAGAAGGGGGAATCTTTAACCTCCATTAAACGTTTTTGCCAAAATAAAAACATTCTTCATTCTCAGGTGTAGCCAGCCCAAATCGTTATGGTTGATTGTGAAATCTATCCGAACAAGGTTTAGAGTATGGGATAAGCAGGCTGATCTGTCTCTTTTCCTGTGGAGTTGAAACCGTGTTGCCGAATATCCTTACGCCCTTTCAGCACATCAGCAAAATCAAATCATCTACCCATAACAGCACACTTGTACAGTCTGGGCAGGTCGTGGATGCGCTCACTCGTGTAATCAAGACCAACTGGCTAGGACAATCTGATATTCAGGTAAAAATCTACTTGCCCGGATTGTTTGAGCT
>JBFRWC010000079.1:0-16670 GCA_051439365.1 Leptolyngbyaceae cyanobacterium | reverse complement strand
CAAATTGACAATTCAGCAGACGAATAGGACACTCATGTCAATTGACCCTACGCCATCTGACCCTACGCCATCTGACCCTGCACCATTGATTCAACCTGACTCACGATCACTCAAGAGTACCTCTTCCCAGTTCCTGAGGGCAGATCGGCAATGGTAATTGCTCTAACAATTGCCCGCGTTTTTAGCGGTACTCTGTTGGGGAGTTGCTTTGGATTTGGGATGGCCCTGCTCTCCATGCCGTTACTGACCACGGTCTGGGGGCTGGAGATGGCGACTCCACTGCAAGCGTTGGTGGGAATTACCTCAGCAATGATGGTCACGGGGACCAGTTGGCGACAGATTCGGCTGCAATCGGTATGGCGGCTATTGGTGGGAGCCTGCGGTGGTATTCCGATCGGTATTATGGGATTGCGATCGCTCCCTGACCTTTGGATGCTACGCGGCTTAGGGGGGCTGTTAATCAGTTACAGTGTCTATCGTTTGGGTCAATTTCCCCTGCCTCACCTCCACCATCCCCGTTGGGCTTACCTGTTTGGGTTTCTATCGGGCCTTCTAGGAGGTGCTTACAACACTAGTGGTCCCCCCGTCGTGTTACATAGCACCATGCAGGGCTGGTCACCTTCGGTGTTTCGAGCGACCTTGCAAGGATACTTTTTCTTGGCCGGAAGTATGACCGTCATTGGCCACGGGTTCGGGGGATTGTGGACCCCATCGATGTTTTCTCTCTATCTTTGGTGCTTGCCTGGTATTATCGGAGGGGTTGCCTTGGGCCATGCTTTGAACCAACGATTCTCACCCCAACGGTTTCATACAGTTCTGTTGGCGCTGCTAGTTGGCCTGGGTCTCATGCTGATCGTAACAGCGGGACGCTAGGGTTAATGGCCAACGCGAGGAACGAATGTGAGCGAACGTGAGGAGCGAACATGAGGAAAATCATGCTGAAATGGTCCAGTCTATTCCTAGGAACTTTGGTGATGGGTGGGTTGGGCGGGACAAAGGCGATCGCCCTCCCGCCCCCAGAAGACACTCCCGAAGAAATTTTGCGAACTGAGATTATTTTGGAAGCGCGATCGCCCCTGGATGGCGAACCCCTCACCGCTAGCGAATATGTGGAATTGCAGGCGGAACTCGCGGAGTCCCTCAATCCCCCCTCGATTAACTCAGAAACCCAACAGCTCATTTTTTTGTTACGAATCCGCAAAGCACTGAATATGCTACTGCCGTTTGAGGTGTTTTAGTGCGGGCCTGAAACCGAATCTATTGTCGTTCACTCCTCGTCACTTTCCGGTAAGTGCCAATCATTGCCAATGCGAATGGTCAGGTCAGAAGACAAATCTCCAATGGAGGCAGATACAATCTCTCCCTGCCCCATCGTCTGTTCCACCAAGGCTGCTCCCTGCAAACTCCCCCGCTGCACAATAATTTGGGTGTCGAGCTGGGTTTCAACGGGCGAACTCACCGAATACACTTGGGTAAAGCCTTCTCCCTGGAGGTAGCGGATCAACTGGTCCGTTGCCTCTGGATCACTGGATGCATTCTGGACCGCAATCCGGAGGGCTTTGAGGGCGCGATCGCGATCTTCCTCGGTCTCACTGATCTCAACAGCTTGGTCAGAGGACGGCTCTAGCTCTGCTTGAGCCACCAACTGGGACGGCTCAACCTGAAAATAGTCCTCCAAGACTTGATTCACTGCTGGGCGATCGATGAGCCAATAGCTAGCCAGGTATTCATCCTGACTGAAAGTTCCTGGTAACATTACCATACGAAAATCATCCTGCTCCATCTCCAACGCAAAATTCAGGATGGCCAGGAATTCTTCCGAAGTCAAATTGGTGTCAATCTGTGCCCGTAGCAGTTGGACAATGCTAGGAATGCGGGGCAGGATATTGGCTGACATCAGGCGATCGCGCAAGGCTCCCAATAGTTGTTGCTGGCGTTGAACGCGACCAATGTCACCAAACGTATCCCCCCGAAACCGGGCAAACTGTTCCGCTTCATCGCCCATTAAGACTTGTTTGCCAGCCGCCAAGTCAATGTAGAGCCCTTGAGTCTGGTCAGTATAGTTCATGTCAGTCGGCACCGTGATCTCCACGCCCCCCACCGCGTCTACCAATTCTCGAAAGGCAGTGGTGTTGATGCGAACATAGCGATCGATTTCAACCCCAGCCAAATTGTGGCTCACCACTTTCGCCGCTAGCCGAGGGCCACCCACCAAATTGGCATGGTTAATCTTGGTCACCCCCACTTCATCCGGAAACTGCACTTGGGTGTCCCTCGGAATCGACAGCACGTTCACCGTATTTTCCTCAGGATTGAGTTGCACCAAGAGCATGGCATCACTGCGACCAGCCAACCGATCGAGATCAACCGTTGGACTCGTATCCAGCGAGAAGGCTGCCAAGTGGTTAAAATCGGTTGGGTTGAAGTCTAATTGGCTGGCATCCGTTTCAGCACTTAACTCTCCCTGGTGAGTGGTTGATGAGGTGAGAGCCACATCGTCATCAAGCAACTCGTCATCAAGCAACTCGTCATTGGGCAAATCTTCACTCGGAAAATCAGCGCGATCGCTCCCAGGCACTTGGTCAATGCCCATCACCAGAATATTGACAGGCCGCACCAACTGGTGACGCACGCCTTTACGCCAGAGGTCTGCAATCGAATCAGGTTGCTCTTGCTCAGGCGTAGGGTCAAGGGTGGCGGGTGCGGTGAAGCCAATGACGAGGCCAACGGTAGCAGACGCGATCGCCGTCACGACAAACGATCCCCCCCACAGTACAGTTTTCAGAATGCCACCCCGCCGTTTTTGGGCGGTCGTTTGGGGGCGCGGATCAGCCACGGTCGTCGCTGGATCGAATCCATCTTTTGAAGATGGAACCAAAACTGTATCGCTATCAACTTGTTGTATCACTCAGTTGCAATCCTCACACATGCTATGGGGTCATCCAATTGGCCAGTCTAGTTACTCACCGATTGGCATGGCCCGATCCTCACAATTCACACTTATTTAATAGTAAGTCCAACTTCGGAATCTAGAAAGCGACCCCAGTCAGTTCCTCATTTGGTCGGTGTTGGGTAATATCATGACGCAGTTTCTTAAGATTGTGCGAGGATCAAGAAATCCGAATCGATCAGGATTTGAACCCAGCCATGCAACTGATCAACCTAGCCGCCTATCAAGAGGCGGCCCAGTCGAAAATTCCAGCGTCCTACTACGCTTACTATGCAGGTGGAAGTGCGGATGAAATCACACTCAAGCAGAATCAGACCGTTTTTGCTGATCTCCAGTTGCGGCCACGAATGCTGAGAAATGTGGCCCAGCGATCGCTCACGACTACAGTCCTAGGCCAGCCGATGACCATGCCTGTCATCATGGCCCCGATCGCGATGGCAAAATTGGCCCATGCGGATGGAGAAGTCGCGATCGCTCAAGCCGCCAAGCAGGCAGGGGTGATTCAGTGCCTCAGTACGTTGTCCACGACCTCGTTGGAATCAGTGGCTACGATTGGCGCGAACAACTGGTTTCAACTCTATGTCTATAAAGATCGCCACCTGACCCAAGATTTAGTAGACCGAGCGACAGAGGCCGGATACAGCGCCATTATCTTGACCGTGGACACCCCCATCCCTGGCATTCGTGACAATGCGGTGGGTTTGCAGTTGCCGCCCGGTCTGCCCTTGGCCAATTTGCAAAAGTACCACGACACTGATGCCACGGCCTTACTTCCCTATGTAGCCTCTCAGCTTGACCCGGCCTTGGAGTGGAAAGACGTGCAATGGTTGGTGAACTACACCGCCTTACCCGTGTTGGTCAAGGGGATTCTGCGGGGGGATGATGCCCAAAAAGCCATAGACTGCGGGGTGGCTGGCATTATTGTGTCGAATCATGGTGGTCGTCAGTTAGACACCGCAGTCACGGGATTGGATGCCCTGCCGGAGGTGGTCACGGCAGTGAACGGGCACATTGATGTGTTGGTCGATGGTGGAGTGCGGCGCGGGACCGATATCTTGAAAGCGATCGCCCTAGGGGCTAAAGCCGTCCTGGTGGGGCGACCGATTCTCTGGGGACTAGCCATCAACGGCACCCAAGGAGTCACCGATGTTTTAGCCATCCTCCGACGCGAATTTGATACGGCGATGGCTCTGGGGGGTTGTGCCTCCGTGAGCGAGATTGGAGCCGATCTGATCGTCAATCCCTTCCCTCAACGCTCCACCCTATCCAGCCCTGAGACCGATCAGCTAAGCTAGAATTGACTTCAGATTTAGAGTAGGTTGGAGTGAGGGCACAAAACCCAAGGGTTTCAGCACTTTTGTTGGGTTTCCTTGTGTCAACCGGCCCGACCCATTAGGGGATCTCGTGCCACTGCGAGTAAGCGAAATTCAACCCGGTTGAGTCTCGTTGTAAGAACAAGATAACGCTAGCAGCTGATCCTTCGTTACCATGAGAAAATAACCATGAGAACATTAAAGCTTAGCTGATTGCCATTGAATCTCTATGACCGTTTCTGACCGTACCGTTTCCCCGTCGCCCCTCTCAGAGCCACAGGCTCCACCTCCAGCTAACGCCCCACAGGCTAACGGCCCCACAGCAAAAGCTCCCCCCGTTAATCCAGAGACTTCATACTTGGAACACTCCCATGCCGATACCCCAGACCATCATCATGGCCATGTCCATAGCCAAGAGTCGTTGAAACGCATCGTCAACCGCCTCTCGCGGGTTGAGGGACACATCCGAGGAATTAAAACAATGGTACAAGAGGGTCGTCCCTGTCCCGATGTCTTAGTACAAGTGGCGGCGGTTCGGGGCGCACTGGATCGAGTGGCTCGGTTAATTTTGGATGAACATTTGGACGAATGCGTGGGTCGAGCAGCCCAAGAGGGTAATATCGAAGAAGAACTTCGTGCCCTCAAAACTGCTCTCGATCGGTTCCTCCCTTAGGTGTGGATGCAGGCAACTCGACTCCCGACCTGTCCCCTTTTCACAAGGGTCGCCCCCGATTTTTCCCTAATTTCGCTGGGTAGAGTGAAAGTACGGTTCTGTTACTGTGCATATTCCAGATAAAACAGAACTAGGCCGATGATGCATCTTCATGCTTGGCATTGTTCCTTGCTTGGCATCATTCCTCTTTCATGGTCAGCCTCCATTGTCCGTAATCTCTACTGAGATAAATTTTGATTATATTTTGTCGATTTTGATCCCATGACTATATTCCGCGCTGGTTGGCAGCATTTGTTTGTCGAAACAAATCGTATCCGTTTGCATTGTGTGACCCAAGGTGAGGGAGAACTAGTGGTCTTGCTCCACGGATTTCCCGAATTTTGGTACTCTTGGCGGTATCAAATTCCAGCACTGGCACGTCATTTTAAGGTGGTAGTGCCAGATTTGAGGGGATACAACGATTCTGACAAACCCCTCACCGGGTATGACCTGGATACGCTGAGTCAGGATATTCAAGGGTTAATTCGGGAATTGGGCTATGCTAAGGCCCATATTGTTGGTCATGATTGGGGCGGGGCGATCGCTTGGCACTTGGCCCAAAGGTGCCCAAAATCGATTCAGCGACTGGCGATTCTGAACGCGCCCCATCCCCAACAGTTTACGAAAGAGTTGCTGAGCAATATGGATCAACTCCGCCGCAGTTGGTTTGTCCTAGCTTGTCAGGTTCCCAATTTGCCCGAATGGATGATTCGGCTCAATCTGAGGGACTTTCTCAAAAATATGCTTCAGGACCAAGCGATTCGGAAGGGAGCCTTTAGCCGGAGTGATACTGAAATCTATCAAGCAGCCTTAGAGAAACCGGGAGCGTTGGCAGCCGCGATCGCTTCTTATCGGCAACTGCTGTCTCCCCAAACCTGGATACGATCCCTGGGCCAAACCGTTCTTCCAGTGACGGCTCCCACCCTCGTCTTGTGGGGTGAGGAAGACGGATTTCTTAGCCATCGACTGACGGACGGGTTAGAAAAAATGATTGCGGCTCCCTTTCAGCTAAAGCTGATCCCCCAATGCGGCCACTGGATTCAGCAAGAGGTACCCCAAACAGTGAATCGGGAGTTACTCCAGTTTCTCTGTCAAACCGCTTGATTCACGCTCATCCGTCCATGCTCATCCGTCCATGCTCATCCGTCCATGCTCATCCGTCCATGCTCACGTATCAACCTCATCGATCAACTGGAAGCGGGTTGGTCAGATGAGGGTTTGGCGATCGCCTGGGTAATCCACAACGTCACAATATGGGACAACAGACCTAGTGGACCCGCAAATAAGCAAATTGCTAAAGAATGGCGGGTCCAAATCTGGGTTTCCTGTCCTTGCCAGTAAATCCAGCGGCCCACAAAAAAGTCCATCACCACAAAATGGACCCACGCCGTTGCTGCAATACCTTCCTTAGAAAAAGCGGCGGCAATTTGGCTCAGGCTAGGATTGGCAAACGCCTCCAGGGAATCTGCATCCAGTCCCGTGGCAAAACCATAGGCATACAGACTCGCGAGGATGACAAAGGGAATGTACGAAGCCATGACCTTGCGAGTAATGTCCCAATTGGGCAATAAGATCATCGCCCCCCAAAATGGGAGAACGAACAGGTTGGAAAAATTGAAAATATAGTCAAAGTACATGGCCAAGTAGTCTGTTTAGGATCGATTCTGCAGCAAGTCAATAATCAGCCTGACATCAGTTTCAAGCCGACCAAAGCGTTCTTCCAAATTATCAAACCGTTGTTCTAAGGTGTCAAACCGTTGTTCTAAGGTGTCAAAGCGATGATTCATGTCTGCTCGTAAGAGTTCAACCTCGTCGGCAGTCCGATTGGAATCGCGGGTTAACAGGATCACTTGTTGTTCAAGGCTCATGGTTCTCCCCTTTAAATCAATCCAGTAATCTATACTAAGCATACAAGCGGAGGAACAAGCTTACTGTCTTAGTTTTGTCACAAGTTATGGTGAGATTAAGGAATCCGGGTAAATCGGGTGGCGAAATTCTCGGAACGGGTGGGAGACAAGGCCCGTGCTTTCAAGATAGCGGCGGTTAGAAAAGCGTAGGATAACATCCCAATTAGAGCCAAGATAATGGGGTTGATAAACCCGGTGGTATTCCATAACGCATGGAGAATTGAGGCGGAGAGATAGCCAATCAGAATAATCCGCCATTGTTTTTGGGGAATGAGGGCGCTGAGACCAATGAAATAGCCCAGGTAGCCGCTGTAGGCCATATGCCCCGCAACAGAACCGAGGATACGGGGAATCAGCAGTTGCAGACCTACAAGTTGGCTATCAATGCCTGAGGGCTGAAACATGACGCTGTCCACGGCATTGGGTACGTAGACCTTGAGGGTTTCAATCAGGGTAAAGCCCACGGCTGAGGCGGTGCCGATCAAAATACCATCTAGGGGTTCGTGTACGCCGATGACATGACGGTAGGGGAGCGATCGCCCATATCGCCCGATCACCCAAGCGCACAGAACTGGCAACGCTTTGATTAACTCTTCCATCAATCCTGCTCCAAAAAACATTTGGATCAGCAGCAGCAGAATATTTGTGTTATTACTAGATGAATTCGGAATATTTCCAGGTAATATCTCACGGAAGACCGTGATAAATCCATTCAGTAGAGGAGGTGTCAGCAAGACCACAGTGGTCATTAAGCCTGATCCGACCAATAGCCACCAAGGCTTGTGCTTGCCACAGAGTTGATAAACGAAGTAGTAAGCCGCCATGGCTAAGTAGCCTGCGAGGAGACTATTGAAGGCAGCAGGATTGCCAACCGCCAGAAACAACAGCACCACCAGCAAAACGGTGAAAATACCTGGAATCAGGTAGGCTTTGCGGGTCAAATCTCTGCCCGTGGACAAGATGGGAAAGAGCTGGCTCAAGGTCAGGTCATCAGTTGTTTCTGACGATGACGGGTCATGCCAGGGGGGATGGCTGAGACTCCCTTGAATTGGGGTGCTGGATAAGTCAGCCTCGTCTTGGAGCGGAATACTCAGGAGTTCAAAAATAAATTGCGGTCCCCGCTTGCCCAAGCTGATACGATCGCCCTCGAACAAGCGCTCGTCAGCTTTGATGCGGCACCCATTCACATAGGTTCCATTGGAACTGTCTAAGTCGAAGATGAACCATTCACCTGGCTCATTGGGCACGGGGCAGATCTTGGCATGTTGGCGTGAGACCCCTTTGTAGGTGCGAGAATCCAACACGATATGACAGCTTGGATCTCTGCCCAAGCTGATATCATTTGTGGATGACAATGGATGAAACTCAAGGCTGGCAATCCCTCCGGGTGAGACCTCACGCAGGATCGCCGTTAAGGGATGTGGGTTCATCACCTACCCACCTATCACGCTACAGTCAGTTAAATCGGCCAATGATCACGTTACTTGAGGTACCTGAGGCTTTTACCAATTCTGACTGGCTTTAGCATCTTGGACCGCTAAATAAAAGCAAATCCCTGTCGCGGGAACACTCAGGGCCAGAATAACGCTCGTTACGACGGTCCCCAAGGGCGGGGCACCAGAGGATAACTCAAAGATGGACCCGACTGCGGCGATCGCAGCCACACAAGATATTCCGAGCAATACACCACTTTTAGGAGTCACGTTTTTTCCCTATTCTTCCTAGTACAAAGACAATATCCAATCGCGCCAGAGTCTCAAACCCGAACTCAGCTAAACAGGCTTGACGGCCTTGGTTGAAAACCCGTGCTTATCCAACTCCTGGCTAAGCAAGAGAGCATTCTGGACCCGATCCACAAACATTACCCCGCTGAGGTGATCCATTTCATGTTGAATCACTCGTGATAGTAGACCATCCGCCACTAAACGCTGAGGTTTTCCTTGTTCGTCCTTGTAGCTTACTTCGATCTGAACCGGTCGGACAACATCTAGAAAAACTTTAGGAATACTGAGACATCCCTCTTGGGCCACACATTGATCTGAGCTGTATTTGCGAATAACCGGGTTGATCAACACCAGCGGTGGGGTGGCGGCATTTTCAGGGTCAGCATCGACCACGAGCATTTGTTTGTTGATCCCGACCTGGGGGGCAGCCAGACCAATCCCATCTTCCGTATACATGGTTTGGAGCATTTCACGAGCTAAATCACGCACCTCAGTTCCAATTTTGGTGACGCGCTTGCAAGGTTGCCGTAAAACGCGATCGCCCAGATAATGAAGCTCAAGTGGCGGCTTGGCTAGCTTTTTCTTTTCAACAGCGAGGGTGGAGGATGGGGATGTCATAGGTTACGTTTACGTGATGTTGCTTCTAGTACGGTATTTCTCTTTGTACCCTTCCCATTCTAATTCACTGTTTGTCAAAGGGCTACTTGCCAAAGAGCCACGGTTCAAAGGACGACGGTCCCGTGGTGATTCTGACTTCAATCCGTCTCCTGCCCTTGGTGGCAACCACTCAATAGTCCCACCCATTCAATTTTACCTTTTGCGAAACCTATGACTGAATCACTTCACACCCAACTGACTCAAGATATTGATCTGGCCCGCTGGTCGTGGCTGGAATCCCATGCCCAACGGGATGCCATTGTTTTGGTTAACCCCGCGCTGAGTTTAGCAGAGGTGGGAGTCGCGATCGCCACCGACAATACTCAGATTGTCCAACATTGGATTGCTGAGCAACTTTTGCTGAAACCGACCCAAACGCAAATTATTGAGTGGGATGCTCAAAAAGTGAAAGAATTTCGCGCCCTGATTATTCAACCCTATGTTCTGATTCAGGAAGTCCAGCCAACGAACCCGTCACCCTTAGCCCCAGCCGAATCGTAGGTGATGTTATCAAGCTAATGTCACGTAAAAATGGCATCTGGACCGGGAGCAAAAATGTAGTCATAATCAAACACCAAAGCATTGATGTGGCGAATGATGGAAAACCCAAAATGGCTGGTTTTCTCCGTGCTGAAGGTGGCCATCACTAACTCAACTAGTTTCTTGTCGGTAATGGTGGGTACCACCACATAGTATTGTCGTTGAGCAAAAAACACCCCTTCGTCTTTGGGGACTACAATCCCGTTGAGGCGATGGGCATGTTGAATCGGCTTAATATAGTTTTGGATAAACTCGTCCTGATTGCGCTGTAGCAAATAAAGGCGCTCATGTTGTAGCCAACTCATCTTAAACAGCATTTTGAACAGTTCAAAGCCCAGAATGTAATTAAACACATTGTTGCGCTCCTCATTACTGAAAATGAGCTTGAGAGCGGCTTCCAAATACAAGGCTGGCTGGCGATGGGTATCTTGAGCAGAATGAATATAGAACTGCCGAATGTATCGACGGATGATAACGGCAGTCAAGGGGGTGTCAATCTTAAATTGCCGGAGATGGTCTTCGACGCGACCTTTCGTTTCCCGATCGGAGAGTTTTTTGGACACTAAGCCATCAGCCGTATATCCATCGAGAAACTCAGCTTGGGCTTCTGGAGAGGCTACACACATGAGATGGCAGAGCGACAGCACATAGCGTCTTTCCTGCCATGATAGACTTTCAAACCAGGCACGAGCGGCTTCTGGCAAGTGGGCTAAAATATTTTCCTCAGGGGTGTACTGAATGGTGTCCTCTTCATCTGGGTTGGATTGGATTGGTAATTGTCTATCGGACCCTAAAACCATCTTCGGAAAATTCATAATTTGAGGCCGGATCGTTCTAGATTGTGCAGCGGGGCGAAAACACTAGTGAGCGCGGGTTACGCCGATGGTGTTGTCGCAATGATGTCCCTTGTCCAGTCGTTCGTTTACATATCGTTCGTTTACATATCTTCTTCTAGGATACCCATTGATTTGGCTGGATATTCCTTAGCGAAGGTCAGTACTGTTGTCTATCCTTAACAAAGATTGGATGGGTTGGAATCGGGAAACTACGGATAGCCCTAAATTTAGGTGTGGTCGATAGTGAATTAGTTTGAACGAATGGTAACTTTTGGCCCGAAATTGGGAACACAATGGATAGGGGCACGGACCACCGTGGATCTAAAGTCGTGGGCTGATGGAATGGAAGACTTGTGAATAAGGGAATTCAGGTAGATACGCGCAAAGTAGAGAGCCGCAAGACGAAACTGCCGATATTGATCGCGGTAGGGCTGTTGGCGATCGCCTGTGTTGCGATCGCCCCCAGTTACCTCAGCGGAAACTGGGTTTGGAGCCAAACGGCACAGCTCCCAGAAGTGAGAAATTTACGTGCGATCCGACAATCTGGGTTAGAGGTACCGGGATGGAACACCGTTGACCAACGCACTGAAAAGCTTAATCATAAGCAGTGGTCATTTCAAATTCTAACTCCTATTTTGGAGTCAGATATTTTCACCTCATTTGAGATTGATCCTGAGCAGCTAGAGGTGTTTCAAGAAGTGCCTATCTCCTTGATTCTACGGCCTCAATCGAATGCTAACGATGAACCCTTGGTTGAGTGGATTGACATCAATGCCTTCTTCAACCGTTTGCAGACTTGGACAGTCGATGAACGGCGAACGATGCAGTTTGCGATTGGTCCAAACCAAGATCCCTCGATCTCGGCCCGCTATTCTCGGGGATGGCAACGACTCCAAGGGGATGGGGGTTTGCCAACCACTTATACCTATGCTGTGGCGCAGTGGTACGTATGGCCGACTGGAGGAAGTCCGGACATTGCAGATTGGTTTTGGGCCGATCAGGAACGACAATGGCGCGATCGCCAACGAATGCCCTGGGTCGCGGTCACGCTGATGATCCCGATTAAGCCCCTAGGAGATATTGCTCCCACTCAGCCCTTGGCTGAAGCGATCGCTCAAACCATTCAAACCGCCCTCACCACCCAGCTTTTGTCTCCCTCTCCCCCCCGTTAGGAATGGCCATCTTAAACTCCTGCCACGCCTAGCAAAAAACTCCCCCTCTTAGTTTCTGTAGGCACTCCCAAATCTGAGTCATCTGAGTCAAGCGCCTTTCTCTTGAGGTCTGTCTCAATATTTTAATTTAAGCTAAGTTTGTCCGTTTAATTGGTCCATTGACGTAGTTTTCGTTCAAGATCCAGTCAGTTGCATCTTCCGGCTTGATTTGCCGAACTCAGTCCACCACTGCTCTTTACTTTTTAGCTATGGCGCGTTTTCCCTTCTGTCTTCGTCCGTTGATGGTCAACGCCTCAGCATTTTCTCTATGGCTAGGGATTCTGACTACGCTCAGTGGGATGGGGATTGCCCTCCAGCCCGGTATGGCTTACCTTTCTGAAGCGTCTACCTGTCAAGACAAAACAACGGCCAGTGATTTATTAGAAGAAGCCCGCGAACAGATCATTCATTCTGATCAAACAGATGACCAGACAGCCCCTCCTACATCAGTCCCCCTGCCACTCGTGCCTGCCCCGATGGCTCCTCCCTTAACCGACGGAACGACACTGGAAGCACCGACCCCATCCCTATTCTTGCCATTTCCTGAGTTGGTCCCCTCAGAACGCCCCCCAGTTCTAGACTTTGATGCTTATCGCTTGGGACCAGGGGATTCTTTCTATGTGAATGTGGAAGGATTTCCCGAAGCCAATTTCCAAGCAACCCTAGACTTAGAGGGGAATGTTTTGGTGCCCATTGTCGGGATTCGGGCATTCCAAGGGATGACCTTGGATGAGGCCAAGACCTTTCTCCAGGTGCAAATGAACCGCTTTTTTGTTGATCCGGTCGTGGATTTGACCTTGGTCGTGCGTCGTCCCGTGAGCGTCACTATGTTGGGGGAAGTGGTGCGGCCCGGTTTTTATCCCCTCGCCAGTCCTCAGTTAGCCACCGCTCTACTCTCGGCGGGTGGGGTGACTCGTTTGTCCAACTTAGCCACAGTGCAGATTCGCCGGACGGTGCGCGATCGCACTGGGCAAACCGTTCAAATCCTAGAGCAAAACATTGACCTGTTTGAACCTCTGGTTCAAGGCCAAAATTTACCCAACATTCGTCTAGAAGATGGAGATGTGATCATTGTTCCGGCTCTCACCGCCGCCGAAGCTGTCGAATACGATCGCGCCCTCATCGCCCAGTCCAACCTGGCTCAACCTGTGATTACCGTTCGTGTTCTCAGCTATCCCACCCGCATTGGCAATATTAGCCTGCCCAACGGGAGTACCTTTATCGATGCAGTGACCAGCATTAGTCCGTTGCAATCAGAAGCCAATATTCGCAAAATCGGTCTGATTCGCTTTGATCCCATCGCCGAAGAAGTTACCACCACCGAACTTGATGCCAAAGCTGCTCTCCTAGGTGATATGTCCCAGAATGTTGTGCTAGAAAATAATGATGTATTGGTGATTAATCGTAGCCTGCTGAACCGGATTTCCTTCTACCTCAACACCTTTACCCAGCCCTTCCGCGATGTCTTAGGATTTTTGCTGTTCTTCGATACGCTGAGTGACAGTGCCGAAAATCTTTTTGCACCATCTGGAACATCTGAATAATGTGATACCTAAACAACATCTGTTAGTGATTTAATCCAGAGAAACTACTCAATCCAGAGAAAAAAAGCCTATGGCTCCACCTATTGTCACCCGATATGTTAAAGCGTTTCAACGGCACTATCTGGCAGGTATTGTTGGATTTGCGGGGGTCACCGCAGTCTCTGGTTTTGTGGCCCTGCAACCGCCGCCGCCCATCGTGTATCAGTCCAAAGGAATTTTAGTCTATTCGCCGCCGCCGCTTACCTTTTCAGCGACGGCAGCATCAATTCAGCAGCAGGCTAGGACGGTCACTGGAACAGGGTTAATTTCAGGGGAGGTGCTGGATGCGGTTGCGGCTGCGATGGAGGTTCAAGGAGAAACCATCACTCCCAGAACCTTACGGAGTAATGTTAAAGCTAACGTTTTAGCTGATGCAGCCAGCTTTCAAGTGACGGTCACCTACAAGGACGAGAATGAAGAGCGGGCGGATCTGATTAACGGGTTCTTTCTAGAAGCATTGGTGGAGCAGAGCCGAGTCTTTAATGCCATTCAGATCACGCGGATTAAAGAAAACTTAAATGAGTTATTGCCCCAGGTGGAGGCGGATGTCCGACAGGCAGAAGCAGAATTAGAAGCTTACGTGCGGACTGAGGCTCCATTGCTAGCTTCGGCTCAAGATGGGTCTTTGATCAGTTCCATTGCTGCCAGCCAGAATAGTCAACGAGAAATTGAATTGGCCTTAGTGAGTTTGACTTCGCAGATTGAGACGCTACAATCTCGCCTGGGCCTAACTCCTGACCAAGCCTATGCCTCTTCGGCTCTGAGTTCAGACCCGATTATTGCTAATTTGAGGGCGCAGCTTTACCAAAATGAAAGTCAAATGGCCGTGTTGCAACAGCGCTTACGACCAGAGCATCCCCAAATGGTGGAGTTGATGAGCCAACAACGGGCATATGAAGCGCTGTTGCAGCAGCGAGTGTCCGAGGTGATCGGGGGGCACAATGGTGCGACCCAGTTACGTAGTGCGAATCAGATTCGCCAAGACAGTAGCCTTGATCCCGCTCGTCAACAGTTGGCGAATCAGTTGGTGGCTCTCCATGCAGAGCGAGAGCGGCAACAACAGTTGCTGATTACTCAACGGAATCTGGAACAGCAATTGCGAGCGGAGTATGCCGAACTGCCCAACAAGCAGATTAAACAGGCCGAGTTGGCTCAACGTGTGGCGCTTAAGCAGGCGTTTTTGAATGAGATCCAAGCTCGGTTGGCTGATGTTACCTTGGCAGAAAAGGAAACCGTTGGCAATTTTGTGGTGGCTCAGGCTCCCAGAGTGGATGCGCCGGATGCGGCAGATTCAAATCCCATTGTGGTGCTACTGGTTGGCAGCTTGATTGGGGTGGCAGTGGGTGGTGCCCTTATTTTCTTCTTGGACAGTGCCGATCCGACGTTCCATATGTTCTCCGATTTACAAACGATGTTGCGAGAGCAGGAAGTGCCCATTTTGGGATTGTTGCCTCATGTCCCGTTGGATGATGCCCATCCGCGCTGGATACCAGTGATTACACCGATAGATTCCCCATATCTGGAGTCATTTGAGCGATTTCGGTCCAATTTGAAACGGGCAGCGGGAAAAACGCCGCCTAAGGTGCTCGTGGTCACGAGTACGCTAGCCCAGGAGGGCAAGACGTTTACGTCCTACAATTTGGCGATCGCCTCAGCCCGTGCAGGTAAGCGCACTTTGTTGATTGAGGCCGATTTGCGATCGCCCTCTTTTGCCCATGTTTTGGATGCGGAACCGGAGATCGATAGCGACCTCGACCCTATTCGTTACTATGACCCGATTCAGAATTCCATTCGCCTAGCGCCACAAGTGGAAAGCCTATATATTCTGCCCCATCCTGGTATCCAAACCCAACCTGCCGCAGTACTGGAATCAAATGAGATGCACCGTACCCTAGAAGATGCGAAGGGGCGATTCGATTTGGTGATTTTAGATTGTCCTTCTCTAAGTCGCTGTAATGACGCGCTGTTGATGGAACCTCACAGTGATGGAATGCTGTTAGTGACTCGACCTGGGTATACCGAGGAAGGGTTGCTGATGAATGCGATCGAGCAGTTTATCGAATCAGAAACGACCACAGTGCGGGTGTTGGGGGCCGTGATCAATGAGGCGGATCTAGATACGCCTCTTGCAGAGGATAACAGTGACGATATTGATGATCCAGCCTCCGTTTTGCTGATGGCGCATGCAGCCCCAGAAACCGGGGCAGAGATCGGGGTAGAGGCTGGACAAGAGGAGGAGCCAGCATCAGAGCCAGATTTCAAGGAAGAAGTGAACCTCGACGCTGATCTGAATGGGGATTCTGATCCCAGCCTAGATTCTGACCTGGATGAGCCATTAGATGAGCCATTGGATGAGCCATTGGATGAGCCATTGGCAGGGGAGCCAGATGAGGTACTAGATGGGGAATCTGCTAAAAAAGTGGGGGTTCATGGCATGATTGGCAAGGCATAGAAGCCCAGATGATTGGCGATCGGGCGTTGGGTCATGGGCCATTTGGCTTGGATCGGAGCATTGAGGAGAGTGGGGCCAAGGCCGTTGTCAATCACAAGGGTGCTAGAACCGCCACCATCCAGGGCGATCGCCGCATCGACCTCCAGATCTTCAAACACAATCGCCAGTTCGGTCAATAACATGCCTTCGCTGTAATGGGGCTGTTTGCCATCCACAATCACTAGCCAGAGGGTGTATCCATCCGCATCGACCCCCACCGCTGTACGGGCATAGGGTTTATCGCCTCGCTGGTTCGGAAATCGGGTCAGGGCGCTGCCATTGTTCACCAGCACATCCCGGCCACCAATGCCATAGCGGGTGCCATCAGGACAGGTCCCAGAGGGTTCAATCCTGGCCCGATCATCGGTGGCAAAGCAGAGCGCAGGCCAGTCTTGCCGCAGTAGCCCATAGCGGAGGGCGGGGCGATCCAATTGAGCTGGAGAAGAGGCGATCGCTTCCCCTAGTGCATACACCTCGTTACCACTGTGGGGATAAAATATCCACGGTGTTTTTTCCTCGAACTCGAAGAAAAAGTTGGTATTGATAGCTAGTTGCAACCCAGCGTCTGCCAAGAACTCCCCTGTCGTTTGAGCCACCCGGGGAGTTCGCGGAAGATCCACGATTGGGTTCGGCGGGGGATCTGGAGGGACAAGCACTGGGGCTATGTCCCTACGGTCATTGGGGGGTGTGGTGACGAAGGGTTGGACTCCTACTGCCGAGCATACAATTCTGACTTGGTGAATCAC
>JBFRWC010000078.1:0-18057 GCA_051439365.1 Leptolyngbyaceae cyanobacterium | reverse complement strand
TGCCACCATCTTTTCGATTGGTGTAAATAAACGAGTCGGCTCCGGCTCCCCCTTGGAGGATATCTTGGCCGCGCCCCCCGGTTAACTCATCATCGCCATCGCCACCCACGAGGCGATCGCCATCTTTGCCCCCATTGAGACTGTCGTTGCCCCCATCTCCAAAGAGGCGATCGCGCCCTTTCCCTCCCATGACCCAATCGTCACCCTCACCGCCCCTGATCCAATCCTGACCATTCTTGCCGTTGAAACGGTCGTTGCCTGCGGTCCCCTCAAAGCGATCGTTACGGTTGCTACCGATTTGATTCATCCCCTTTGGCATCGGCTCTGGGGACGGTATAGGCTCCGGCGTAGGACTGGGAGTGATACTCGAATCAGGCGTGGGACTGGGAGTGATACTTGAGTCGGGTGCAGGGCTGGGAGTGATACTCGAATCAGGTATGGGAGTGGGAGTGATACTCGGATCAGGGGTGGGAGTGGGAGTGATACTCGGATCAGGGGTGGGACTGGGAGTAATACTTGGATCAGGGGTGGGACTGGGAGTGATACTTGGATCAGGCGTGGGACTGGGAGTAATACTTGAGTCAGGTGCGGGGCTGGGAGTAATACTTGGATCAGGCGTGGGACTAGGAGTGATACTCGGATCAGGCGTAGGGCTGGGGGAGGGAGAAGGATTGGGGGAATTAGTGGCAGGAACGGGGATAAATTCGAGGTAATCCACGGCAATCAGTTCACCGCCATCAGGAGTACCCGTAAGGGACATGAGATCACCTTGGTTCAGTTGTACGCTTTGACCAATGGTTTTACGAACATAGTTTGAGGTGGATGGAATGTCTGCACCTAGGCTTTGGTCAAGGGTGATCGGCGTTAAGGAATCATCGCCAATGGTAATAGCCAGTTGTCCCTTACCATCATTTTCGTCAAAATACCCGATCGCCACATCATACGTTCCGGTCTCCAGGTTAAAGGTCGTGGTGGCGGTGCTAGCCCCAGTCGCAGTCTGGCGTTGGATGGCCTTGACGTTATCAGGCAAATTCCCTGGGGTCAGGACTTCAAAGTCTCCCAAGCTGTTGAACGTCTCTGGTGCATCAAGCTCAATCCGTTGGGGAGTGCCCCGTTCAATGGTACTAAGTTCGATGCTGGGATCAAGAATGGGCACTAGGGCATTATGCCAAGCGGTCGCGACTTTGCTGAACCCCAAGGAGGTGGGATGGACCCCGTCACTGGATATATCGCTGGTTTCTAAAGCTGCTGCTACATCTACAAACGTAAGCTTGGCAATGACATCAGCCGTAAACCGATCCGCATCTTGCAGAAATGTAGGGAGTTGATCGTTAAAGCTTTCCAACTCCACCAGATCACTGGCATCCAAATTAGCGTCATCATCTTCCCCTCCGATGACAAAAGGTGGCAAAGAAGCCACTAGAATGTCTTGGGCTGTGGTGGCCAAGGTGTTGATCAGATCTTCCAATCGATCTAAGGCTCGGCTAGCCGTAGTATCCCGCAAAAAGTCGTTGGTGCCTGCCATCAGCAGCACAATATCTGGGTTAATGACATCCAACAACACATTACCTGGAGCAATGAAGTCCAGTTTGCCATCCTCATTGTCATCTCTAGTAAAGTTGAGAACACGAGTCAACTGGTCGATGCGGCTCCCCCGTTGGCCTTGATGATCGTTATCAATACTGTTAGGACCACTGGGACGTGGACCAATTCGTCTGGGAGTTCCATTGGGGGCCAAATCTAACTCATCGCCTGTGCCCACAAAGTCAATATGAGTAGGGTTCTGAAATCCAGCAGCTTCCAATGAATCTTGAAGAACCGTGCGATATCCGCCGAACTCATCATTGAGCTTATCTAAATTGTCGTCTATCACTCCCCAAGTGAGGGAGTCACCCAGTGGTAAGATCCTAAGCATAAGATATGTTAATTTCCTTTCGTATGTATTGACTCTTAAAAAGGGGTATTGTGCCCCAAAGATTAGTCAATAGCTTCTGATTCCAACCTCCTCAGTTAGAATCAGAAGCTAATAAAAGTTTTACTCATTTAAAATTAAAAATATGTAAAAATCGTATTGACTATCCACAATAAATATCTGGAAGAATTAGGTATTATTCCACCGTATTTGGTGCGTTACGCTAACGCTAACGGCACCCTACGATACTATGAGTCCGGCGTATTTGGTGCGTTACGCTAGCGCTAACGGCACCCTACGATACGAGTTGATATGTTCTTCAATCTTCATTCCTTAGTATTCTCTGTTCAACTTGATAGTAGAGTTCATAGCGTTATCTCACCAGTGTTATTTCACCAGTGTTATCTCACCTTGGTTCTAATCTGTTACTTGTTGCAGGGAAACCATAATTCTGAAAGAAGGGAAAAGTTAGTGTATTACTTATTAGTAAGATTCTATGCGTGTTCCATAACTACAGGTTAGAAAAACTTATTCCGCTCATGACTTCTTTATAGCTACACACTAGGAAGAACGATTCCGTACTTTTACATACACCCATGATCTAACTTAGTGGAATCTGGCAGGCTTGCATGGTCATTTCAGGTCATCTTCGAGAAAACCTCATAGCAAAGACTAAGTTTGTAAAGTGAATTTAAAGTCAGAGAGTATCGGGAGCATTTTTGGGGTCATCTGCGTCGTAGCCACAGAAAAACTGCCCCACCAAAGCTTAGCAGCGGAAGGATGGCGATCGCTGTCAGTGCGATCGTTGCTAATGTCACGCCGTCCAAGACAATCCGGCGATTATCCACACTCTTGGGCCGGATGGTCAGGGGTGAGTTGTTCTGTTGACTCAACCAGTTGACGGTATTGAGGAACACATCACCATTCAACTGCTGGGTAATCAACCCGTTGCCGACAAAATTGGTATTACCAATCACCACCAAACGAGCTTCCTCGGATTCTTCCGTAGGTTCTTCTGACTCTTCGGTAGATTCTTCTAAGTCTTCGGTTAGATCGTCCTCATCATCATCGGCTTGAGCGATCGCCTCTTCCTCTGAATCTAGCTCCCCATCAGCCTCGCTGTTAGCCTCCTCACTAGCTTCAGTCTCTTCGCTGGGCGCTGGGTCTGAACCATCGGCGTCATCTAAAGCCTCATCAGCTTCAATATCCTCATCAGCTTCAATATCCTCATCTTCACCATTGTCTAGGTTGAGATCCCAGAGAGCATTGGATAGCGGATCTACGGGACGATTGAGGGCAATCCCGAATACTAGCGGGCCATTGAGGATATCGTTTTCGTCAAATTCGGTAAATTCGGGATCGTCTTCTTGGGGCGTGGGGAAGGCTTGGGCGATTTCGCTGGAAATCAACAGCGGTGCGGACTCAATGTCGGTTTGCACATCCAAGTTAATCGGTTGGGCGATGGGATAAAAGGAGTAGTTGTTGCCGAAGGATTCGGTGATCGGGTGATCACCGTAGGTCTGCACGAGGGTGGTGGTAACATCGGCTCCCACTGCTTGACCGTTGGGGTCAATAATCAGCCGATCGAGAGGGTCAATGCCCCACTCTTCAAATAAATCATCCAAGCCGGGATCAGATTGGGGATCAAGCAAGACCAGCAGACCGCTAGCGGTTTCCAGGTAGTCTTGGAGCGCCTGCACTTCCCCTTCAAATAGGGCTTGCTGTGCTCCGGCAATTACAACCACATCGGCATCGTCAGGGACGGCGGATTCCTGGGCCAAGTTCAGGGTTTCGACCTGATAGTTCTCGGCTTCCAGCAGGGCACGGGCCTCTGCCAGACCGCCTTGGCCCGGTTCCAGGGGAAATTCACCGTGGCCTTGGAGGAAGTAAAGGGTGGGTTGGCGATCGCTAAATAAGTTCACGATGCCATTGGTCACTTGGGTTTCCGTCAGGGGTTGTTGGGGATTGAGGATTTGCACCAGTTGGCGACGGCTCCCCGCTTCCAGATGCACCTCCCCTGAGGGATTTTGCACCCCAAATCGCTGGGCGAGGGCGGGTTCAGCCTGTGGGTCCACCACGGTGTAGCGAAATTGACCGGACTGACGGCGATATTTATCCAGCAAGTCCTGTTCCACCGGGGCCGGACGAAAGTCGTCGGTACGGAAGAAAAACAGGTCCACGGATTCATCCAGTTCTCGCAACACTTGCTGGGTCTGGGGCGCAAGGGTAAAAAGCTGATTTTCGGTGAGATCAATCTGCTGGGTCCATTTAACCGCCAGAAAATTGATAAATCCCAGAATCGCCAGCATGGCCACGGTGGACACAAAAACGTTGGTGCTGGCTTGGGTGGAACGGCGACCCAGAAATCCGGGGAGGGCATTGCTCTGGCTCACCAACCACAGCATTAAGACCAAGACCCCGGCCAACAAAAAGACGAGGGGCCAGACTTCCCAACTCCCTAAGGCCAACCCTAAAATGACACCCACAATCATCAAAATCGGACTCACCCACACGAGGGATTTGAGGTAGGGAGTGATGGCAGATTGCTTCATAGCTGTACGAAATCGCTTGTAGAATTGTGCTAGGACCGTTAGGATCGCTGGAATCGCAGGTTCAACTCCTAGGTGGGTTAGCGCCAGCGTAACCCATCAGAGCAGATATATTCCCCAAATTACCCAATGATTAAGACCGCTGGAATCGCAGCAACTCGATGGATTGAGCCGTTAAAAACAACCCCAGGATAATGTAGCTCAAAAATAGGACGATACTGCTAACATCGACAATGCCTCTGGAAAAATTGGCGTAGGGTTTGAGCAGGGCCAAATGACCGATGGCAGTCCCGATCGGTCCCGTGGCATTGCCCGTCAGCCAACTCATAATCAGCAGCATGACCATCAGGATAAAGGTGATGATCGCAGCCAGAATCGTGCTGTCAGTGAGGGACGAGATAAACATCCCCATGGAAAGAATGGCAGCACCGAGGAGAATCAAGCCCAAGTGCCCCACGAGCATCAAGCGCATGGGCAGGGGCGGATCGGCGGCAGTGTAGGCGATCGCCTCATACACCATCAAGGGCAGTACCATCGAGACGAAGAAAGTCAGTACTCCCAGTAATTTTCCTAGAGCTACCACCCAATTGGTTAGGGGTGCGGTGGCCAGTAACTCCAGAGTGCCGCGCCGCCGTTCCTCTGCGTATAATCCCATGGACAAGATGGGCAGCATGACGATTGAAAGAATGGCCAAGGTATCCAGAAATCCCTTGAGCAATTCATAGGGCACATCCACTGGCCCCATGCCCAACTGATCAGAGATCAAGGCACTTTGGGTGAAGGTGGAGAGCATCCAGAGGAAAAAGCCACCGCTGAATAGCCAGAAGACTCCGGCAATGACGTAGGAGAGAGGAGCGGCAAAATAGCTTTGTAGTTCTTTGCGATAGATGGCGGTGATGTTGGCGAGTAGGGTACCCATTGGTTCTATGGTTGCTCCTGTTGGGGGGTGTCAGTGTTAGTGTCGGTGTCGGTGTCAGTATCGGCAGACGATTCAGGTGAGGGATCGGCGATCGCCCCATCAGTTTCACCCTTGATAGCATTATTAATGTTGTCGTCGGTATCTCTGATCGCGGGGGCGATGTCAGGGTCGCCAGTGGAGTTATCAACGGGCTCACTTGCAGTATCGTCGGTGGTGTCATCAGTGGTGTCCCGGATGGCGGGGGCAACGTCGGTATCGTCCACTGTATCTTGGCTGGCTGGGGCGATCGCTCCCTCATCCCCTCCTCTCTCATCCTCTCCTCTCTCATCATCAACAGCCGCCACCGCCACCTCACCATCATCGGCATTATCAGCCTGGGCGATCGCCCCAGTATCCGTCCCAGCACCCACTTCAATATCCGTCTCCGTCCCCACAGGTGAAGCGTCCACCTCTTCCTCAATCCGATTAGCTTTCCCAGCACCCGCTGCGGTCAAGTTGAGAAATACATCTTCCAAACTCGCCTGAGTGCGTTGCATTCCATACAAACTGAGTCCCGCCTCAACCAAGGTTCTGGCTAACAGGGGACCATCATCAGCACCAGGATTAAGCTGCACCAACAACAGACTGCGCTGGCCATTATCCCCACTCTCCTCTACCTCGGCTTCATCCTCTTTTTCGTGGGACTGGGCCTGAATCGACACCGAGGCCACCGACTCCAACTGCTGTAATTTTAAGGTAGCGACTTCGGTGGCTCCAGCGATATCCAGTTCATATTGAATGCCACTCCGTAGATCATTCACCAACTCATCCGGGTGATTAGTGGCCACCACCTGACCGCCATTAATGATCGTGATGCGATCGCAGGTCAGCTTCACCTCAGACAAAATATGAGTCGAGAGAATAATCGTATGATCTCCCGCCAGGGACTTGATCAAATTCCGCACATCGATCATTTGACGCGGGTCTAGGCCCACCGTTGGCTCATCCAAAATAATCACAGGCGGATCATGGACGATGGCTTGGGCGATGCCCACCCGCTGCCGGAATCCTTTCGACAGCTTGCAAATCAGCGTCCGTTGCTTTTCCATCAGGTTGCAGCGACGCATGGCAACCTTGACCCGACTGGAGCGATCGCCCGCTGCCACCCCCTTAATTCGCGCCACAAAATGGAGAAACCCCTCTACTGTCATATCCGGGTACAAAGGCGGCGTTTCTGGCAAATAGCCAATGCGCTGCCGCACCGCCATCGAATCATCATGAACATCAAACCCCGCCACCCGCGCCGTCCCACTCGTTGCCGGTAAATAGCCCGTGAGAATCCGCATGGTCGTGGTTTTCCCCGCCCCATTCGGCCCCAAAAATCCCAGAATCTCCCCCGCTTCCACCGCAAAGGTGACATCCTGGATGGCCGGGGAAGCCCCATACAGTTTGCTCAAATGCTCAACTTCAATCATCTGGGTTACGTCTTAACGTTCGCCTCAACCTTTCGCATTGTAAACCGACACGTTGATTTCCTTCATTACGGATCAGACACAAACCAGTCCGACCACCCCATGCATTCGCTAGCCTTAATGTATTACTGGCAACTACTGGCAACTACTGGCAACAGATTACTGGCAACTTTTCCAGAACCAGGCTCGTCCCTATTGATTAAGTCAGTAGGAGCATCACCCATCGCCAAACATAACAACTCTCTAAAAATTCCCGGATCATGAGTATAGACATTTACGCACCGTCACCCTTCGATAAATTTGATGCTGAGGAAGCCGATTTATATCGACAAATTAATCAGTATCGGGCAGACAATAATCTGGCACCCATTCCCGCCTCTTATTCCCTCTCGTTAGTTGCCAATCGCCATGTGCTGGACTTGCAGGAAAATATTGGCGACCTCACCCACGCCTGGAGCGATGCCCCTTACAAGGGGGACGATTCCTCCACCTGGCCATCCATGTGGGAAGCCCCCCAGCGATTTGGCACCGATTATACGGACAACGGTTTTGAGAACGCCTTCTACAGCAGTGCCGGAGCCAGCGCCGATGCGGCTCTCAACGCTTGGCAAAACAGTGAGGGGCACAATGCGGTGATCCTCAATCGCAACAATTGGAACGATAACAACTGGAAAGCCCTAGGCATTGGGATTTACGAGGATTACGCGGTGATGTGGGTAGGTGAGTCTACCGATCCCGATGGTGCCCCCAAAGGTGTCAAGAAAGGCTTTAGGAGTGGCAACCGTCGCAACAATAAAATCAACGGTAAAAAGACCGACGACGTGCTGACGGGGGCCGATGGTAACGACAAAATCAAGGGAAAGGCTGGGGATGATATTATCGGGGGCGGCAGCGGTCGGGACCGGATCAATGGTCAGAACGGTGATGATATTCTCTTTGGTCAAGCCGATAATGATGTGATCAAAGGGGGCGGCGGCGATGATATTTTGTATGGAGGAGAAGGGAGCGATCGCCTCATCGGCGGACAGGGTCAGGACACGTTTGTGATCGAACTTGGGAACGGCTCCGATATTGTCCCGGGTTTCAACCCTTTGGAGGATAAACTGGGTGTCACCGATGCCATCAGTCTCACCTTTATAGAAGTGGGCAACGATACAATCGTTAGGGTTGGTGAGATCGATGTGATGACCCTACAGGGAGCTACTGGGATTACTCAAGCGGTTGTGACAGAGCTATAAAGGGGCAACATCAACGTCTTCAAGAGGGAAATTTAAGATGGTTCTCTTAAACGATTTGACCACCCAGATGAGGCTCGATGATCCGGAAGAACGACGGATTTTGAGCCAAGTCTCCTGGGGTCAGTATGAAACACTACGGTCAGACTTGGGCGATCGCTCTGCCTACCGAATTTATTTTCTAGATGGAGTGTTGGAAATATTGGCTCCCAGTCGTAAACATGAGCGGGGAAAGACCCAGCTTGGCCACTTGCTGGAACTCTACTTTCTGGAGACCGACACCGAATACGTCCCGATGGGTTCAACCACGTTGAGAAATCCAGTCCAACAGGCTGGGGGAGAGCCGGATGAAAGTTACTGTATTGGCACTGATAAGGACGTGCCAGATCTAGCCATTGAGGTGATTGTCACCAGTGGAAGCATCAACCGTCTGGAATTATACCGTCGCCTGGGAGTCCGAGAAGTCTGGTTCTGGCAAAATAATTCCCTATCTCTCTACCATCGCCGCGAAGACATCCCAAACCAGTCTATTGATACCGCAGGCTATGAACTGATTCAACAAAGCGAGGTGTTACCGGATCTGGATTTGGCACTGCTGACTCGTTGTCTGCAAATCCCCAATGCATTGGCGGCAGCGAAAGATTTTCGGCGGGGAATGTGTGGGGGCGATCGCCCTCACACATTCCCTCACACATAAATTCTAGGAACGTAGAAGACATCAGCACATTTCCTTGGTAGAGCGATCGCCCAACCCATCCGAAACGCGATCGCTGGGAATCAAGCCATCGGCTAGCATTTTATCGGTTGACTGGAACCATGGATCATCCCGCTCAGGCTCAACCATCACCAGATTTTCACAGGTGAACTCGCGCAATCATGCTTAAGATAGAGAGATATCCTCATTGCCATGAAGCTGTTGCCACCGGAGTACCCATCAGACCACCATGAGCCTGAATTTTCGTTTTGCGATCGCCAGTGACCTTCACATTGCCCAAGCCCACACCATCCCCGACAACCCTCATCGCTTCCATCGAGTGGAAATTAGCCTGGATAATTTCCACTGCGTCATGGATCAACTGCGGCAACTGGATCTGGATTTCTTGCTGATTCCTGGTGATCTGACTCAAGATGGCGAACCTGACAATCATGCGTGGCTCTCTGGCGAACTGGCGCAACTCCCCTTTCCCGCTTATGTGATCCCTGGGAACCACGATGCGACAGCACGAGATGGCACTGACCTGTCCATCAGCATGGCCGCGTTCCCCCACTACTACGAAAAATTTGGGTACGACAATTCCCAGCAGCTTTACTATAGTTGTTCTCCCTTACCAGGTCTGCGCCTGATTGGCCTAAACTCCATCTTCTTTGACGACGAGGGGCAGCAAACCTACGCCGGACGCATGGACTCCAAGCAACTCGATTGGCTGCGACAAGTTTTAGCCGAAACCCGTGGCGAGCAGGTGTTTGTGATGATTCACCACAATGTCCTGGAACATTTGGTCAACCAATCCACCAATCGACTGGGGCAGCGGTACATGTTGGAAAATGCAGCAGCGCTCTTGGACATTTTGCACCGGGCTGGGGTGCAACTAGTGTTTACAGGCCATCTTCACGTTCAAGACGTGGCCTGCCAAGTTGATCCAACTACAGGTAACCAATTATTTGACATCACCACAGGTTCCCTGGTGAGTTATCCCCACCCCTTCCGAATTTTGCACTACCGCGAGGCCGATGATGGCACCGCTCAGTTACGATTTGAATCACACCGTATTCCTGCCGCACCAGGATGGGACGATTTACAAGAGTTATCCAGAGAATTCATGAGCGATCGCTCCACTCAATTCATTCGTCGTCTTCTCACCGATCCTCCCCTGAATTTGACCGAAGCCGCCGCAAACCCCTTACTCCCAGCCCTCAAATATTTTTGGCCTGACGTGGCTAACGGCGATGCCCAGTTCGACTTTTCCCAATTGCCTCCCTCGGTGCAAGCCTACTTTGAGACATTTAGTGCGACAAACTTGTGGGATAACAATGGAGTCCTAGAGCTAGCACGTCAGCGGACTAACATTTGAGAATGGGGGGAATACTAGGTTTTTAGCTTTGCCATAACTCACGTTAAGATAGTCTCGTGGTGCGGCCCTCACCCGTGCTAATTTTTATTGATTCAACCTAACCCCGGTAAAGCCTATGTTTCAGCGTGCCCTTATTTGCACCGACTTGGAAGATGGTCTTCAGCGTCTCATCCACTTTGTGCCCAGCTTGGCCAGCAGTGGGCTGAACCATATCACCTTTTTGCACACCACTGCGTTACAAACTGACCGGGGGGTTCCCCGTGCTGACACGGCTAAGGAAAATGAAGCACGGGTAATGCTCTCAGAGGCGACCACTGACTGCCCCACAGGTATTGAGGTTCAAGTGGATGTCCAATCGGGACGGCCCATCGATCATATTCTCCAAGCGATGAAAACTCATCAACCTGATCTGGTGATCCTGGGAACTGAAAGCAGTAACCAACTAACCGAGAAGTTGTTTGGCAGCACCACAATGGAATTGTGCAAGCGGTTAGAGGTGCCTGTGCTGGTTTTGCGCCCTCAGCTCATTTCTACCTACACGGTTGAAGAGCTATCCCTACGGTGTCAGCATTTATTTCGCTACTTCCTCATGCCCTACGATGACAGCAAGTCGGCCAAGGCGCTTGTGGAAAGAGTGAAAGCCAATGTGGCGAACCATGCCGATAATCAGTTGCAAAATGCCTTACTCATGTGGGTGGTGGACAAAGTGACCCGCCGGAGTCTGCAAAAGATGACTGAATATCAGGTGCAAGAGGCCGAAGAAATGTTGGCCACGGTGAAGACGGAGTTGGAGTCTCTGGGAATTGGGGTAGAAACGGTGGTGAAGCAAGGGGATAGCATCACGGAGGTTCTGGACGCGGCCATGGTGTATGACATTAGCTGCATCACCATTTCATCGAATAGCTTTGGCAAGATTTCTGAGTGGTCCAGTCCCAGTTTTGCCAGGGAGTTGCTACGGCGCAGTTGGCATCCCGTGATCTATTTTCCGATGTAATTGGGGCCTCGGTGATTAACGATGACCGCAAACAGGTCCCCCAAGAGAAGATGCCGCTGATGGGCGATCGCCTCCCCAACATCCATTGAAGCCGTCTCTCTAGGCAGATGATAGTTGGCAGCTTGGATCATATCCACTGAAGTCAGCAAAATCTGCTTCATCTGGTGCAGATGGGGTTCGAGATGACCGTTGTAGCGTGCCTGTCCTTGGAGCAATTGACGGGACAATGGGGCTAGGTGGGAAGCATCGTGAAGCGTGTTGAGCAATGTGGTAATGTCCGCTACTAGGGCATCACGTTGGTCTGGGGCGACGGTGTAGAGTCGTAACACCATGCAAGCAGCAGCAAACACTTTACCCAAATCGGCAATTTCAGCCACACGCCGGGGATACAAGTCCCGCACCGAGTTCACCTCTGGCGAAAAGTATTCATTGGGGCGATCGCCCTGTTTGATTGACCGAGCAATCCGCAAAGAGCGCTCTTCTGCATCGGCACTCCCCATGGGATCGCTAATGGGATCGCCGATTGGATCACCATTTGGGTCAAGGCGAGTCCTCTCCCGTGGTGTTGGTTGCTGCTCTTCCACCAATTGCCCCCCTTCCTCAGCGATCGCCCACGCCATATTCAACAATCGCATTCCATGATTGAGTTTTTCCTCCCACCGGGCTGCATCATTGGCAATGTTATCCCCTTGTTCTTCATGACTGACTGCCGCAAATTCCGTAAACTCATCGCTGCACAGCACATACATACCCCGCGCAAAAAAGAGATAACAGGCATTGGTCCCAAACAGATAAATGGGGTGGGTCGGATGATTGGGAGACAGTTTGGGTAAATCTGTTGGACTGACGAGCAACAGGGACAAGTCCCAAACCCAGGCATCATCTTCGCCTTCGCCTTCGCCCTCGCTAAATTGTTGGTAAAGCCGTTGGTAATCGTGGCCCCGTGCTTCGTAAATGGCCGGAAGTCGTTCAATTCTGAAGCGGCCAAAATTTTGGGGCATGGACGTGTGATGGGGCAATCCACTTTTCTCTTTGATTTGATAGTAGTACTGGCGACCAATGGTTGCGTAGCTAATCAACGCATGATCCCGCAAAATTCTGGCCCAGGTAAAACATTGTCGGGGGGCTAGAGTTTGCCCTGTCGGGATGGTTTGTAACTCTAAGCGTAGATCATTGGGATCAGCATAGGCGGCCATCAGATATGACCAACACTGCATGGAGGCAATACAAGCATAGATTTCGCTATTGCCATCTGCGGCAGCATAGAGTCGGGCTTTTTCAGTGAGATACAGTTGACCCCAGTGGGTGGCAGCGGTACTGCGGTGTTGATCGACAAAGCAATCGGTCAACAATGCTTCCTGCTGGGGAACCAAGTGGGAAAAAAATAGCAGCAGTTTAGAGCGCAAAAATGCAATGCGGGATAGCAGGAAATAATGAGGATGAAAAGTCGCTTGGGAGACTTCCTGGATGATGACATACTTGCGGAGTCGGACTTGGATGTGGGTCTGGGCTTGGTCCAAAAACCGCCAAGCTCGCTGGACTAAAATTTCCCGATTGACATCCTGTTGGCATTGGGGTGGCAAATAGCGGGGGTCATTATCACTGGTGTCGTAGAGGTAGTAGTAGTGGCTCAAACAAATGAGGTAGCGGATTAACAGCTTACCAGAAAAGATGGTGAAAGGTCGGGTTGAAGGGGTCGTAGTGGTATTGGCAGTAGCGATCGCCATCCCCTGCTGCACAAATTCATCCAACACCGCAATCCGCTCCAGATAGGGACGAACCGGACGATATCCCCCCTCATCCAGGAGCGCTTCAATGATGGACAAGCAGGCATCAAAGCAGATCTCTGGATCATTGGCGTTGAGAGGGCGATCGCCCACCATCGGATCTAGCAATTCGGTCTTAATTAATCCCACCATTGCTGATGTGGAAAATGGATAACCATGAAAATAAGACCAGGCATCCTTGAGCGCAATGGTTTGCTCGGTGTGGCGGCAAAGCTGGTGTAAGTACTCGGTTGGCCTAACCCCGGTGTGCCGAATTGCCTGCAAACGAGCCTGCAACGCAGCTTGAGCCTGGGCGGGGAAAAAATCAAACCCGCAATAATCTCCTTGACCAATGGGTTCGGCAAAGGCAAATTCTTCATAGGACCGGAGGCGATCGCGCTGGCAAGCAACCAAAGCTTCTGCTACCGTGTCTTTGCGGCACAGCTTCACCAAATTGTGGCTCCAGACCGGAGAGGGAACATTATCCCGGACAATTTCCTGAGTACAGGTGACATCATGGGCGATGGCAAAATATTCCTGTAAACAGGGCATATCTGCCAACAGAGCCGTATTGATGATTTTCACCACTTGGGAAAGAGTCCCACCAATCCCTGTGCTGCTGGCCGAAAAATCGATGCGATCGCTATTTTGACTGGCTAATTTTTGAAAGACTCGCTTGACGGAAGGTTCATACCCGACAGGCACCTTGACATAAAAATCCAACCTGACCTCAGCGGCCCCTTGGGATGCCAACTCATAATCCCCAGGTGACGGTAACTCCCCCTGAAACGTCTGGTCAATCCGTTGCAGGGCCGGGTGGAGCAAATCCCGGTAGTGGGAATCCTGAGATAAAATGCCTAAGCGCTTGTCGGCAAAGGGGAGCGGTTCTAACGGTTGAGTGGAAATTTGCTTGAGATAGACTGGAAACTGATCGGTTAACCGTTCATTGGCCACCACCGTCTGGGCCAGCTTGGTGACAAAGGCTCGGTTGAGGTAGTGTTGGATGTAAGCCTCCATGTTAATCGTGCCTGCCTCTAGCCCATCAGAGCGATAGCCAATGGGTTGACGACCGTTCCCACTCCGGGCCAGCAAACGGCGCATCTCGCGCTGAGCCTTTTGGGTCAACATCGTTTTGATGGTTTCAGAACTGTTACGATTCATCGCGCCAGGGCGATCAGGCCGTTCTGGTAAATAGTGCAATGCCTGAGCAACCACCCATTCAATATGGTGATCCACGTCCTCCAGATTACGCAAGGTCGCGCCTGGATCATGGCTGAGTCCCACAGCCGATAGGTAAAGACGAAACGCTGCTGCGTGACTGATGTTGCCATCTTCCTGTTGAAGAGACAGAAAGGCCTGCTGCAAAAGGGTTAGGGTATCGCTGGAGTGTAATCCCAACTGATCGCGCTCATCGGGGGTTAATTCAATCAGTTTTTGAAAGACCACGAGGAGATCATGATGGTTCAAAAGACGAGTGTAGGGGGTTTGGGCATCATAATCCTGATAATCTGCCTTTAAATGGTCTTGTAACTGGGCTAACATGGCGACCACTTCGCCAGTGGTCACGTGACGAATGGTGCCCCATTTGATCGAGCGGCGAGGAGTGCCAGATTCAGCAGCCTGCCCAGAGGTTGGGCCAGAGGTTAGCCCAACGGTTGGCCCAACGGTTGGCCCAACGGTTGGTTCAGAGATTAGCTCCGAAGATGGCTCCAATGGCCTGAGTAACTCGCTGACCGTTTTACGAAAATCCTTGCGGTCATTGAGGCGATCGCTAATAACCTTATAGTTTGGGCTACCGTTTTTCTTGCGGGTCATCGCCAAACAAGTAAACAGATAGCGATAGAGGTGATACATCCGTTGGTGGTCGGGGGTCGGAAAAGAAATCATGATGCAGGGCCAAAAAGGTAGATGATTGTGACATGGATGCACCCCTTACGTCAGTTGATGGGTTTTGAGCCAACACAGAATTAAAAAATTCCAGCGAGAGAGAAATCACCCAGGGGTTATTTCTCTCCCTCCCTTGGTAGTTTGAGGACGGACTTGTCCTCAAACATGGAGCTACCATCCCACACTTTTTCCCGGCAATAGGTGATCCACACCACATAACCCGCCCTGTCCTGCGAACTGACAGGAAAAACCGTAAATTTTACTACAAAATAACAGGATAATTTCTCCCCACAGAATTCATGCCGTGATAATTCCTATCCCCAACTTTGAGCCATCAATGTTCAGCGACTCTGCCCCACCGATAGCATTGCCCGTCAAGATAGAGGCATAAGTTATGACTCATTCAGCATTTCTTTTGTAAAACTGATAGTGATGAGGTGTACTCATGGTCTACCATCTACCCCCTAATCCCCCTAACCGCCTGCCAAGGGAGCTAGAGTGCCCGAAATGTGGCCGACACACGGTTGTGATGCATGGCGTTGGTCGCTATGTCTGTCTCTCCTGTGATTGGTTACGTGACCTTAACGACGAACAGGATCTCTATGGTCGTAAGCGATTTTCCATGTGGTTATTCGCACTCATTGTCTTCTTAATGATTGTTTTAATCAACAGGGGCTAGCACATGAGCCGATGGGCATATTCTTAGCCTAATTTTTCATAGATATGAGTTGATTGATATCTTCCACCTGATTTTCCATACACCTGAATCGTCACTAGTTTGATTTTGCAGACATTATCACAAGGGAACGCTAGTCCATACAAAGAGCGGCCTCAAGCTATTAGCCTGAAGCCGCTCCGAACATTTCAAAGAATTCAAAGAATTCAACATTTAGGGATTAGTGGCTTGAGCCGCTAAACGATCTTTCAGTTCAGATAAAGCCGCAGCCCATCGTGGGTCAGGTTGCGAGGCTTCTGTGTCAGTGATCGTATTTCGCTTAGCCTTTTTGCCACCACTGTTGCGACGATTGCCACTATTGGAACCACTGGCTTCTCCGGCTGCATCCTCAGACTTTCCCTTCGAGCGAGGTAGTGCCTTTTCGATCTTCAGCGCATTTTCTTTGAAATCCATCCCATTGAATTGTTCGATGAGTTGATTTGCTTGCTCATCGTTTTTAACCGTTACAAAGGCAAAGCCACGGCATTTCCCCGTTTTGCGATCGGTGACTAGCTTAGTTGAAACAGAATCGTTGAACCCAGAGAAAACAGCTTCCAACTCTTCCTTTTCAACTTCCTTGGGCAAATTGCCAACATATAGACGAATAGACATAAGAACGAACACCTCCAAGCTTTAGCGGAACCTAAACTATCGTTGTCAACTAAACTTAAATAAACTCACTGACCACAATACACTCTTACCAGCCTATGTTAGGGATCTAGGTTGGCTCTTTGGCAAATGCCATGCATTGAAATACTATTTGGCTCAAGTTGCAGCGAAATAGCCTTTTGTATTCTACACATCCAGACATTTCCTTCCAACCTCAAACCACCTTTGCTAGCCTATCATGCTTACTCGCTGATACCGCAACATCCTACAAGCGCCTTAACTTTAAGTAATTAACCTCAAGATAAATAGCTTCAAGTTGAATAAGCCTCAAGGTAGATAGCCTCAAGGTAGATAGCCTCAAGCCAATCACACCAAGCAATTAACTTCAAGATAAGTATCCTCTAGGTAAATTACCTCAAGATAAGTACCCTCAGGCAATTAGCCTCAAGCAATTAGCCTCAAGCAATTAGCCTCAAACAAATTCTTGTATCCCCATTTGTATCCCTTGTGTACAGAATATAGGACGGACAGAATTGTAGCGATGGAAACAGGCTGGACCCTTTATCACGCTACCACGTTCATCAAGATTTATCCAGACAAATAACCATTTGGTTAGTGGTTTCCTGCCAATCTGATGACATAGTGCATCAAAGTATGAGATGCTTTAACTTTCTTAATAATTATCGCTTGGGTGGTAACAAAAATCAAATTTAAATCTTGGATTACCGTATTTTTAGGGAATGCATTCCGAATGGCTAATTTTGAGGAGTGACTGAATCACCTGATCTTGCTGCCATGAGGTCAATTCAGGAAACATTGGCAAAGACATCACCTGATGGGCGATCGCTTCGGCGGTGGGGAGGGGTTTGGGATTGGGCGATCGCTTCAAATAAATGGGTTGTTGATGTAAGGGCAGGGGATAGTAAATCATGGTGCTGATACCGTCCTGTTGAAGCTGGGACCGGACCCGATCGCGGTTTGAGGCTGGGGCATCGATAGACAAGGCAGCCTCATCGGTTATGCGAATGGTGTACTGATTCCAAACGCTCTCACCGTTGTTGGGAGCAGTGGGGAGATGCAAATTATCGAGGTTACGCAGGTGCTGACTGTAGTAATCCGCCCGTTGGCGGCGCTGGGCATTCCACTGATCAAGGTGCTGAAGCTTGATGGTAAGAATTTCTGCTTGGATGGCATCGAGACGGCTATTCACCCCGACTGCTTCATGATAGTAGCCACCTGTGCGGCCATGATCGGCAAGGACGCGGATCTTATGGGCGATCGCGTCATCATTTGTCGTCACTGCTCCCCCATCTCCGCAGGCTCCCAGGTTCTTGGTGGGATAAAAACTAAAGCAGCCGATGTGACCAATACGGCCCACTTTCTGGCCCTGCCAAGTTGCACCGATGGCCTGGGCGCAGTCTTCAATTACCCAGAGCTGGTAGGTTTGGGCGATCGCCATCACCTCTGTCATATCCACTGGACGGCCAAACAAATGCACTGGCATGATGGCACGGGTGCGATCGGTGATGGCCCCAGGAATTTGCTTCAGGTCTAGGTTAAACGTATCGGGGTCAATATCCACAAACACCGGGGTGGCCCCCACCGCACTAATCACCTCAGCCGTGGCAATGAAGGTGAACGGGGTGGTGATGACTTCATCCCCAGGACCAATATCTAAGGCCCGCAGGGCTAAAAACAGGGCATCGGTGCCGGAATTGCAGGCGATACAGTGGGAGGTAGCCACATAGTTCGCCAAGGCTTGTTCAAAGGTTTCCACACTAGGGCCTTTGATGTAGCGACCGGAAGCCAATACTTTCAAGGTGGCAGCTTCTACCTCTGCGCGAATGGACTCATATTGAGTTGTCAAGTCGAGAATGGGGATGGAAGTCACTCGTTCACACCAAAACCAGTTACCACATAAACCATAACGGAAATTGGGACTTTAGGT
>JBFRWC010000077.1:0-7208 GCA_051439365.1 Leptolyngbyaceae cyanobacterium | reverse complement strand
CCCCACTGCGGCATTCAATCCCAAGGGCACCTTGGCCAACAGCATGGAGAGATACCTCAGGAGATAGAGTTTCGTGAATGCGATCGCCCCAACCCATTCGCTTCAACCCAGCCACTGCAAGTATTGTGGCATCATACTGCCCTTCATCTAACTTTCGTAATCGCGTGTTCAAGTTACCTCGAATGTCTTTAAATGTGAGGTGAGGGTAGTGATGCCGCAACTGGGCCAATCGCCGCAGAGAAGAAGTCCCTACAACGGAACCTTCCGGCAAGGTCGCAAGCTGCTTGTCCCGATGTTTCTCGTGCACTACCACGGCATCGGCCGGATCCTCTCTCTCTGTCACGCAGCCCAACATTAAACCCTCCGGTAAACGAGTGGGCAAGTCCTTGAGGGAATGAACCGCAAAATCGACCTCACCGTTGGTAATTTTGTCTTCTAACTCCTGGGTAAATAGCCCCTTATCCCCAATTTTCGATAAGGCTACGTCTAAAACCTTATCCCCTTGAGTCTCCATCGTATCTATCTCAAAAGAGCAATCGGGAAACGCACGGCTTAACTCACCCTGCACCCAGTGGGTTTGAATTAGCGCTAGCTGACTTTTTCGAGAACCAATGCGAACTGAACGGGGAAAACTCGCAACCATAATCTAAAAAACTAACGGTAATGACTAGAGAGAATGGGTTGAAGAAGAGGGGATCGCTGGATAAACTGAAGCTAATGGATGAACCCGCAGGTCAGCAAGAACAATTGGTTGAGAACAATTGGTTGAGTTGCCACAGCTACCCGGTACCGTCCAACCCAACGGCACAAGATACCCTACCCGATTCAGCTTACCGCAACAAGCGATCGCCTCACATTGCAATATGTTGCATAATGTATCTGTGTGTTAGAGAAGAAGCTGTTTTGTAAGCGATCTCTTGACAGGAAGCATTGAGGGTGGCGCTCAAACAGAACCATTGGCTAAGCTGGGAAGCCAAGTGACACGAATCAAGGCGTGATGGATTGCTTCTGACTCAGAGCGATACTTCTTGTCGCATCCGGGTGCGAAATGATGATTCGACGTTAGAATTTGGACATCTCGTTGCGGCAAACCCTCAGCGAATTGACACCATCTCAGAAGTCTGTATCACAGACTACATACAGGGTCATCTTTTGAATTTCTCGATATCCTTGGTTTCTACGGGCCAGTGAGCTTACCGTCATGAGTCTAGACTTGACAAGTCTCAGGATGCTGTATCGCCGATCAAACCTTTTTGAGCGCAGGGGCAGTTTCGGCAAAGGCGAACTGGGATCAACGTCAAAAATGTTCCCAACGGCTGTTGTTAATTTGCACGTTGGCTTGATGTGCTTTTCAGTATAAATACTGAAAAAGTGACTAATTTAGTGATTTTTGGGTGAAGGTGTGCGGTTTGGGTGTGTCTACCGTTGAAGAGTGAATGCATCAGGTTTATGCATAGTTGTAACCAGTAAAGGGCGTTCTCAATGGTAATTGGTATTCAGGCAGCAACATCAGGTGAATATCCTGGGAGGGATGGTTCCTTGAACCCGATCGATGCAACCAAATCAAAGGAGGAGCTTTGTTCAGAGTTGGCCATGTTGCGCCAGCGAGTCGCTGAACTGGAGCAATCCAACAATGGCTATTATGGGACTCGGCGAGTGCTTCACAAAGCCGTACAACGCTATCGTGAAACGATTGATTACGCGGCGTTGGGCTTTTTCCAAACCACCCCTGCCGGACGTTATTTATCCGCTAATCTGGCCTACGCCCGCTTGTTGGGTTACGACTCTCCGATGGATTTGATGGATCGGGTCACGGATATCCGGCATCAGGTTTATGCCGATTCCAATGAGCGCGATCGCTTTATCCAACTGATTGATACCCACGGCAGCGTCGAAAACTTTGAATATCGCGCCTATCGTCAAGATGGTGAAATCATCTGGCTGTGCGTGAGTGCTCGGGTGGTCCGGGATATGGCTCATGATACGGCCTATTACGAGGGCAGCGTTTTAGACGTGACCCACTATCGAAAAACCATTGAAGATCTGACGTTCCAGTTGAATGAACGCACTGATGCCTTGCGGGCTTCCAATGACGATGTGATTGCGGAAGTAGCCGGACGACGGCAGGCTGAGGACGCGCTCCACACCACCCAACATCAATTTGAGGCCATTTTGGAGACGATTCCAGGAATTGTGTCCTGGATTAGTTCAGACTTGCGCTATCTCGGCGTTAACCGCCAACTTGCAGCGATGTTTGGTCGGGAGCCTGAAGAGTTTGTGGGCCAAGATATTGGATTTCTCAATGCGAGTTCTAAATTCAACACTTTTATTGAGCAGTTTTTTCAATCCCCGGATGAAGAAGGAGTCCATGAATTTCAAGCCAATGTTAAGGGTCAGCAGCGCAACTATCTGATTGTGGTGCAAAAGTATCGGGACGAGGGCGATCGCCAAGCGGCCTTTGCTGTGGGGATTGATGTCACTGCCAAGGAGCAAGCGGAGCGGGAACTGCGCCTAGCGAAAGACAAATTACAGGCGGCATTAGATGCGGTTCCAGGGATTGTCTCTTGGATTAGCGCCGACTTAAAATACCTGGGAGTGAACCGCCATCTCGCCAAACTATTCAACCTTCCTATCGAAGCCTTTATTGGCCAAGACATTGGATTTCTCCACACTAGCCCTGATTTCGTCGAGTTCATTCAAGATATTTTTAATGATCCTACCGCAGACGGGAGTCGCGAAATTTCTGCCATTGTTAACGGGGAACGGCGAGATTTCCTCATTATGGCCCAGAAATACAATGAGCAAAATGCCGTATTTTCCGTCGGCATCGATATTACCCAACGCAAGCAAGCTGAAAAAGACCTTCAAGAAGCGGAAAGTCGCTACCGGAGCATCTTCAACAGTGCCGCAGACGGGATTTTCCAATCGTCCCCTAAAGGATACTACATCAGCGCTAACCCTGCCCTCGCCCGGATTTATGGCTACAGCTCTGTTGAAGATTTGAAGAAAAACCTGACTAGCATTCGGAAACAGCTTTATGTCGAGCAGGATCGCCAAGATGAGTTCATCCGCCAAATTGAACAGAATGGTGAAGTCTTGTGTTTCGAGTCCCAGGTCTATCGCAAAGACGGACATCTCATCTGGATCTCTGAAAATGCTCGGGCGATTCGGGATGATAGCGGCCAAATCCTTTGTTTTGAAGGCACTGTCAAAGATATTACAGCCCGAAAGAATGCGTTAGCGGCGCTAGAACAAGCTAAAAATGAGTTGGCTTCCAAGGTAGAAGAGCGAACCCGTGGGTTGCAAGTGTTGAATCAACGCCTGGTGGAAGAGGTGTCTGAACGGCAGCAAGTGGAGCAAGCTTTACGGACCTCGGAAGCTGAGCTACGGGCTTTGTTCTCAGCCATGACTGATTATATTGCGGTGTTTGATGCCCAAGGCCGCTACCAAAAAATTCTAGACACCAGCTCTGAGCTGCTCTACAGTCCCCATCTGGACCGAACCGGGAAGTCGGTCTACGACGTGTTGCCGTCAGAGCAAGCTACACTGTTTATGATTACGATTCAGCGTGCTCTCAACAGTAACCAAACCATCACGTTGGACTATACCCTGCCGATTCAAGTCGTTAACGATCACTCCGGTGACCCTCAGGCTACAGAGTCCACGGTCGTCGCCGCCAGAGGCCCAGACGCATGGTTTTCAGCAACGATTTCACCGCTGCCAGATAATAAAGTCATTTGGGTTGCCAGGGATATTACCCAACAAAAGCTGGCGGAGTCTGTGCTGCGGGAAACCGAGGCAAAATACCGAGGAATTGTTGAGAATGCCACCGACGGGATTTTTCAAACCACACCCGATGGCTACTGTTTGAGTGCAAATCCAGCCCTCTTAAAGATGTATGGCTATGACTCATTGCAGGAACTGCTGCAAGAAGTGGGAGATGTCAGTAAGCTTTATGTTGAGGCCGATCGCCGCCAACAGTTTAGTCAATTACTGGAGCATGATGGTGTGGTGGCCCAGTTTGAATCTCAAATTCAACGGCGTAATGGTGAGATCATTTGGATTTCTGAAAATGCGCGGATGGTTGAGGATGAGATGGGGGGAGTTCACCATTACGAAGGGATTGTGCAAGATATTACGGTGCGCAAACAGGCGGAACTAGCACTTCAGGCAGAACAGGAGAAGTCAGAGAAATTATTGTTGAATGTTCTGCCGGAGGTGATTGCCGAAGAACTGAAGCAACAACCAGGGGAGATGATCGCTAACCGCTTTGAGCAAGTGACGGTTCTATTTGCCGATATTGTGAACTTTACCAGCTTAGCGGCTTGTGTCCCCCCCCATGAACTGGTGAAGCAACTTAACCACATTTTCTCCCTGTTCGACCATTTAGCCGATTGCTACGGGTTGGAAAAAATTAAAACCATTGGGGATGCCTATATGGTGGTGGGAGGATTGCCCACGCCGATGGCCAATCATGCGACGGCGATCGCCAACATGGCTCTGGCGATGCAAGCTCGTATTGGTGAGTTTAAGCGCAACGATGGCCAACCGTTCCAACTACGCATTGGGATTCATACCGGTCCGGTCGTGGCCGGAGTCATTGGCATCCGTAAGTTTATCTATGACCTTTGGGGGGACACGGTGAATGTGGCCAGCCGTATGGAAGCAAAAGGGGATAGCGGTGGGATTCAAGTCACCACGGCAGTATATAAACTGCTCAAGGATGATTATTGCCTAGAAAAACGAGGGACAATTGAGGTCAAAGGGAAGGGGCAAATGACAACCTATTGGCTCAAAGGCTCAAAGCCTTGATTCTCCTGGCTTAACACAGCTAGCCCCAATGAACGTCGCCACAGAACAAAATCAGTGGCCATTGGGGAGTGTTTGAGAGGGGCGATCGCCCCTCTCAAACCTCAAACCCATCCATTGCACTATTCTCAGAGTTCTCCGATTCCTCCAGGACAACTGAATCGGGATTTTCCATACCAGGCTCAACAGGGATATCAGGCTGCACGGCTTCAGTCTCAGTCTCCTCCGGGGCCAAGGCTTCATCACTTGGGGAGTCAGCCTGATCGAGGTCATTCTCTGGCTCATGGGTATCTTCATCTACCTGAGTATTCAATGACTCATCAGGTGATGGTGCCTCTGACTCTGGAGTTACGTCTTGGTAATCTGGATCAATCATGCCAGCCACCTGATCAAGGGTGACGACATCACGCATCAATTGGGATAATGTGTCCTCCCCGCCAGGCTGATAATTAATCAGGCGAACGGTGTTGTTGAACAAGCTATCAATTGGATTACCCTCTTCGTCCAATAGCTCAAGCTGCACCCAGTTTTTGCCCACTTCAAAGCCTTTCAAATAGATTGGCTCCAGCAGGTCAAAACTAAAAGACTCACCGTTCACAGTGGCCCGAACTTGCCAAGTGGCCGTTTCAGGTGCGATCGCCACAATGTTCGACTCAGCCTTAGATCGACGAACGATCCCTGGCTGCAACACATAATCTAGCAAGATCGGCTCGGCCCCGTAGTCGCCTGTGGGTTGGTGATAGGTCAAGACAGGCAGGTCCGCCTCGGGAGTCATCGCTGGGGTTTTGGCAAAGACATGGAACGTGATTTGAGCTTGAGCCGATGGGGTCTTGAAGCTCTCTTGCCAAGGTAAGGTGGCGATCGCCCGAAGCGTATGGGTGCCAGGGGACAGATCCGTCATCATCAGTGGTTCTGTTAAATCGTAAACCGACTGATAAAACTGGTTATCAAGCAAAACATCCAGATGGGGACCAAGGCCCAAGGTTTCATCCTGGAAGATGGTCATCCCTTCCACTTGGAATTGGACGGCTACTTCATCTTGGTTGAGGACAACATCCGGCAGTGGAGCCACAATATCCACCTGAGGCGTAGTATCAGCCAGAATCGTTGAGAGTGCCTGAATTACTTGGGGGGGAGCCACTTCGGAGATCTTTGGGGGCGGGACCATCGTATCGAGCGATCGCCCCCCACACCCGGCCAGACCCAGGACTATAACCACCATGCCCATGCCCAAAAACCGTGTCCACCCCTGCCAAGAATGCCAAGCTCTTAACACAACCTTACACTCCTAAACATCTATACCTGTACTCTCTATTTGGCGACCCAATATCTCTGCCAACCTACCAGCAGTTGCTCCCGTGCAGCAATTGAGTCGCTTAAAAATTCATATTTCATTGGCTGGGGATTCGACTGAGGAGCGTTGATCCACGATGGGGGCGATCGCCTGAACACCTCAGATTATCCCAACACACCAAACCCCAGTTTTCGGAATTTCATGAGTACTTTTACCCTAGAAGCCACTTTGTTACATAAGTAAACAATATTTGTTGCGCCAAGACAGGGCCAATTTCCCACAGATCTATTTCTCCTCAAACACTTGCCCAGAGGTGATTCCAGTGTTTATAGTCGTCAAATACTTGAATATAGATTCATAAAGTTTTATCTATGAGAATTCTGCTGTTCACCTATGCAAAAAGCTGAAATCCAACCAAGACAAGGGTTTCTAGAGTTTGAATTATTGTTAAACAGTGTCAAGACAATGCAAGATACAGCACTATAATGCTCAGAAGACCAAACCTTGGTAGCACTGAAAAACATGCTCATCCGATGAGCATGTGCGCCTGCCCGACATTAGTGGCAAGTGTGTCCCGCGCTTCTCCAAGGCCGTAGCTGGTTATCTGACCAGTTGCAATTGATTCAATTGGGACACAGGTTTATGAGAAGTCTTAACTTTGGACTCATTGCCGTTATCTTTTCGGTTACATCCATTAGCCTGGACACGCTCAAGGCTTCTCGACTATGTAGGCAGCGCTAAGGTTGCAACGGTTTGGATTAAATTCGTTCCTGTCTAAGAGAGAGGAGAGTCTCTAAATGACAACTACCCCACGGGAGCGGAAAGCAGAGATTACCGTCGATCGTGATCCAACTCCTACTTCCTTTGAGAAGTGGGCTAAGCCTGGACACTTTGACCGTACCCTTGCGAAGGGACCAAAAACCACCACTTGGATTTGGAATCTTCATGCTGACGCTCACGATTTTGATAGTCATACAAGCGACCTAGAAGATATATCTCGTAAAATCTTCAGCGCTCACTTTGGCCACTTGGCTGTGGTGTTCGTTTGGTTGAGTGGCATGTATTTCCATGGCGCTCGTTTTTCAAATTATGAAGCTTGGCTTGC
>JBFRWC010000076.1:0-5039 GCA_051439365.1 Leptolyngbyaceae cyanobacterium | reverse complement strand
GACTAGGACGTGATATCAAGATGGTTCAGAATCATGCCTCTAGAGGCGATCGCTAGGCTGCTTGCAATCCCGAGCCTTCCTCTAGAATCAAACGATAAAAATCCTCCAGTTGTTTTGTGGCGGCGGCCCAACCCCAGCGCTCAGCTTCGTGGCGAGCATTTTGCCGTAGTTGCTCCCGTTCCTCAGCTTGTGCCCATAGCTTTTGGGTAGCCTTAATCGCTCCTGCATCGTCTTTCGGGTCAAAGAGGTAACCATTCACACCATCATCCACAATATCCGTAATCCCACCGGATCGGGCAGCCACGACGGGGCACCCTGCAGCCATCGCTTCTAGCAAAACTAACCCCAAGGTTTCAGTACGGGACGGAAAGATGAAGGCATCGGCAGAGGCAAAGGCTTCGCCCAAAGGTTTGCCCGTGAGATAGCCGACAAAATGGGTGGCGGTTCCAGCAAAATGCTGCTCCAACTCCGTCCGATGGGGACCGTCACCCACCAGGGCTAAGCGAGCACCGGGAATAGATTCGAGGACGGGTTTGATCCGATCAATTTCTTTTTCGGCGGATAACCGCCCGACGTAAAGCAACAATGGGCTTTCGGGATGGCCTTGGCTGAGGCGCGATCGCATCTCCTGATTGGCCAGTTCTGGCTGAAATAACTCCGTGTCTACTCCTCGCTGCCAGACCTTCACGCGCTCAATACCGTGATCGGTTAACTCTTGTTGCATCGCCGTCGAGGTACACAAGTTGATCGCCGCCTGGTTATGGGCCACCTTCAGCAGTTCCCACAGCACTCCCTCTAACATGCCCATGTTGTAGTGTTCCAAATACTTGGGCAAGTGGGTGTGATAGGAAGCGACTAAGGGAACATTTAGCGCTTTGGCATAATACAGTCCGCCCAAACCCAGAACTGCCGGATTGACTAAATGCACCAAGTCAGGCTTAAATCCTTCCAGTTCTTCCCCGATGGCGGGTCGAGGAATCGCTAGCTTCAACTCGGGGTAAAGGGGCATGGGAAATCCCGGCACCCCGTAGATTTTTGCCCCCTTATACTCCTTTAAGCCTCCATCAGGCGACACCACCAATACTTGATTACCCAACCGCTGGAGGTGGTCCACCGTATGACTGAGGCGGGTGACAATGCCGTCAACTTTGGGCAAAAACGTTTCGGTAAAAAGGGCAATCCGCATAGGACGAGACGAGGTGAAAGGAGTGAGGTAAAGAGGAAGTCTAATGTATTAGATAACTTTAGAGGGGGACAATCGTGCTAAGAAGTTGGAGACATGAGTCATGTAGTGGCTCCAAGTCTCCAACGGGTGTGTTCTCAGATTAACGATTGTCTGTCTTGCGCCAAGAGACCTTGGGCAGAATTTGGCTATGATCAACTCGATCCTTGTATTTCACAGCAAAGTTGAGCAACGAGTCCAGCAACGAGTCGGAGAGGAAGTGAGGTTGCAGCCCCAAGTCCAACAGGTTGGTGTTCTTGGCATTGAAGTAATGCTCTTCGGTCTCAACTCGTGGGTTTTCTAAGTTATTCACTTCAACTTTCAAGCCCATTGCCGTTCCAGCGTCCTGGACTTGCTTGGCAATGTCATTGATGCTAAACATTTCGGTGAACTGGTTGAAGACGCGGAACTCGCCTGAATTAGCTGGGGTTTGGATGGCCAACTCGACACAGCGCACCGTGTCGCGGATATCCAGCATGGCGCGGGTCTGACTGCCCTTACCATAAACTGTTAAGGGATGGCCCACAGCCGCTTGGATACAGAACCGATTGAGGGCAGTACCAAATACGCCGTCATAGTCCAAACGGTTGACTAGGAGTTCATCCATACCCGTCTCATCAGTCAAGACCCCATAGACAATGCCCTGGTTAAGGTCGGTGGCTCGCAAACCCCAAATCTTGCAAGCAAAGTGAATATTGTGAGAATCGTGCACCTTGCTAAGGTGATAGAAAGAACCGGGCTGTTTGGGATAGGGCAGGGTGTCGGTACGACCATTGTGTTCAATGGTGATGTAGCCTTCTTCAATGTCAATGTTGGGTGTGCCGTATTCACCCATCGTACCCAGTTTCACCAAATGGCAGTCGGGGAAGCTCTCTTTGATAACGTAGAGTAGGTTGAGCGTACCAACAACATTATTAACCTGGGTTAACACAGCGTTATCCCGGTCAACCATCGAGAAGGGAGCAGACCGTTGTTCGCCAAAGTGGACCACCGCTTCCGGTTCAAACGCTTCCATTGTTTTGCGCGTGAACGAGTAGTCGGTCAAGTCACCGATGAAGAGGTCGATGGTTTTGCCTGTCAAATCTTTCCATCGCTGAATCCGCTGTTGGATCGGAGCGATCGGGGTCAAGGTTTCCACGCTGAGGGTATTGTCCCAGTGTCGCCGCACCAGGCTGTCTAGGATTCCGACTTCGTAACCCTTATTTGACAAGTAGAGCGCTGTCGCCCATCCGCAGTAGCCATCACCACCAATAACTAAGACTTTCATCGTTCTGAGATCACGTTTGGTTGTACCCGATCAAATCTAGCAGGTTTGGGGACCATGTAGAGCAGTTCCCCTGAAGCTTTTCTAGGGCAGGAGTATTTCAGGGTTGGTTCAATAGCTTGTGTCTTCAGGATTACAGAGCGATCGCACTCCATCAATGATCACCATTTGTTTGAGTAGATGAAATTGTAGATGAAATTCAAGTCGAGTGAATTTAGTGAATTTAAGGAGCAGGTTTCGGGCCAAGTTTTGCCCCCGTCGGGAAGGAACACGACGACCCACTACCCCACAACGTTTGAATCTTAGCGGCTCTTAGCGACAACGTTATGGTCTTGGTGAAAATCAGGCAATGTTCACAATTCTTGCGCGAGTTTAGGGAGATCTTCCCCTACAATAGGTGCGGACTCTAGTGGCTAAGGTGCTATGCGAATTGTCGCCCTCGTTCCGGGTGGGATCGGTGATCAGGTACTATTTTTCCCAACTCTGACTGCGCTGAAGACAGCGTATCCTCAGGTGGATATCGACGTAATTGTGGAGCCTCGATCAAAGGAGGCGTACCGCGTCTGCAAGTTGATTAGTTCGGTGATGCTGTTTGATTTCCGAGCGCGGAGCAGTCCTGCGGATTGGGCCAACTTGTTGGGGGTATTGCGCGATCGCTACTACGACGTTGTTCTCTATGCCGGACAGCAATGGGGGATTGATTTGCTCCTGTGGCTGACGGGAATTACAGAACGAGTGGGCTACGACAATCCTTTGGGTCACAGTCTACTCACCCAGGCCATTCCCCTGGAACCTAAGCAATACGCCGCCGCCAAGTATCATGATTTGCTCAAGGGCTTGGGACTCTCCTCACCTTGCCCAGACTTATCAATTAATGTGCCCCTTGGGGATGTGGAATGGGCGGAGACGGAGCGATCGCGCCTCGGCCTGAATCAAGGGGGCTACGTCCTCCTCCACAGCGGTGCTTGTCTGTTTGGTACGCCTGATGGCAGCAGACAGGCATATCCCATTGCAAACTGGAAGGCCATTGTCCAAGATTTCCAACAAAAACAACCCGATTTACCCATCGTCATGGTCAAAGGCCCGGAAGATGGGGCCTTGATATCAGAGTTGCTCACTGTTGCGCCCGATTTGCAAGGGATCGAACTAGAGGATATTGGAAAATTGGCGGCAATGATTGCGGGAGCCAGTTTGGTGCTTTGCTCCGACAATGTGACCATGCATTTAGCAGTGGCCCTCCAAGTCTATACCTTGGCCTTGTTCGCCGCAGCCGATCCAGCCACACTGCTGCCCCAGAATGAGAAATTTGTTGCGATCAAGTCTCCTACGGATCGAGTTAGTGATATCAGCCCTGAGATGGTGCTGAAGCAGGTGTGGGGTGAGTAGTGGAGGAGAATAGGTGGGCGATCGCCCCTCTATCGTGAGGGTCAGGTGTCGTTGCTATCTGGGTAAACCCGGTTGAGCGAAAGAGATAACTCATACTCAAACAACTCAACATTAGGCATCAGAGAGCAAGCAAGCATTAAATCTTCACTTATTTCTCTAGCGACCACAATTCCTCTAACTTTTTGCTCTGATTCGGCTTGATTTTTCTGTATCCACGCCATGTAGCGCAATAGTTGCCCAATGACACGATCATAGCCACGAGAGACTTTAAGCTCAATCACTACAAAATTACCATTGCAGTCTACTGCCAGAATATCAATGAAACGTCCGCCAACAGGAAATTCAACACCTGTTATGCCTTCTTCCTCATATAGCCTCAACTGTGGTTCAATGACTTGCAAGTTCTTGGCTAGATAATCACGCAAGTCTGATTCATAGGCAAACTCTGTTGATATTTCCAGACTTATTTCTTCTTCTAAGTCCTCTAAGTCTTTACGTTTTGTAGCACCTGTTACGTCATGAATTGGCGATGGATCTTGCTTGGCATCATACAAGCGGAAATGGTTGCTATCGATTTGGAAGAACAGATCATCTTCATCCATCTTTGGGGAATAATGCAGCCTACTCGGAGCATTAACAGATAAGCGAATTAGGTGAGCTGTGATAGTACCCTTCTTGATTTTCGGATAGTGCTGTGAAAACCATTCGATCGCCTGCTGTCTTACAAAACTTTGGCCGTTTCGTAAGCCAAAGGCATCAACCATGTCCTTCATCAAAAATCGAACGGGCTTATCGTAAATGGCCATGCTTGAGATCGCTTGACTGTACCAAAGATGATTTTATAGCACCCGCATCACACGCCAAACCGTTTGCGGTAACTCAAAACCGTGTTGTAAAGCAGCATGGTCACGGTCATCGGACCCACCCCACCGGGAACCGGGGTAATCCAACTGGCCACCTCTTTAACCGCTTCAAAATCCACATCCCCCACCAACCGAGGTTTGTCCCAGGCCGGATCGGTGACGCGGGTGATACCGATATCCACCACCACCGCTCCCGGTTTTACTTTGTCCACCGTAATTAGACCAGGACAACCAGCGGCGACCACTAGCACATCCGCCGCACGGGTAATATCGGGCAAATTCTCGCTGAAAATATGGGCGATCG
>JBFRWC010000075.1:0-19140 GCA_051439365.1 Leptolyngbyaceae cyanobacterium | reverse complement strand
GTGTGTGCCTCGTTGCTTGGAGGCGAATCGATGCATGGCATCCGCACCCTTCAGGCAGAGGGCAATTTACCGGTTGCCTTTGATGCAGCTGTTAATGTTGCGGCTATCCATGCTTACTGTCCCAGCTATGTGACGGAGATTGGCCGCTGATGTCTCGGCTACCGTCATCATCTGTTATTTTCTCGATGGTTGGAGTGGGGAGTTCACCTGAACGAAGCGATCGCCCTCCATCATGTTCACCTGGATGTTGAGGAAGCTGAAGGACGGGGAATAATAGAACCAAGATTAACAGAGCAGTGCCCCGGTGTGTCCAGCATCGGGTTTTTTCATGGATTTTACAATCCGATTTCTCAGCCCCAGTTTCTTAAGCCCAGTCTCCGGCTGGACTGAACAGAGACAAGAGGGTTACACGGTCCTGGGAGAGGAACACACGAGGCGAAAGCCAATGCTGAGGTTCCCAGCATCCGCAAGGTGCCTGAAACGGTTTGCCGAGCGACAGTCCCTAGGACGATTGAGCCAAGACCCGCCCTGTAGCACACGGCTCTCGCTGTCTCCTCCCGTCACCCAAGCACTGCCATCTGTGGGCGCACCATTGTAGTTGTCATGCCAGTGATCAGCACACCATTCCCACACGTTGCCATGCATATCGAATAAGCCAAAAGCATTGGGAGGAAAGCTACCAACCAAGGTCGTTTCTTGTCGATAGTCTCCCGTGGGAGCATTTCTGTAGGTATAGCCGCCATTGTAGTTGGCGATCGCTGTCGTAATGGTTTCGCCAAAGTGGAAGGGAGTCGTCGTTCCAGCACGACAAGCGTATTCCCACTCGGCTTCGCTAGGGAGGCGATAGGTGTTGACTGTGCGATCGCTCAGTTTTTGGCAGAAAGCGATCGCATCATGCCAGGTTACTTGTTCCACGGGGCGATCCCCTTCCTGAAAGCGAGATGGATTGTCCCCCATCACTACCTCATACACCGCCTGTGTCACTGTTACCATCCCCACATAGAAGGTCGGCACATCTACAACGTGTTGTGGTCCCTCATCCCCCGCTCGACTTGCTTCATCAGGGGGTGATCCCATCTCAAATCGTCCCTCCGGAATCCGCACCATCCGGAACTGCACCCCGTTGCCCAAGTCCTCCACATAGGTGTCTACCGTCACGGGATAGGAGCGGACAATCGTACCTTCGCTGTTTACATCCACCACGTCCTGATCTGGGATGATTCGTTCCCAAAACATTAGAGGTCTCGGTTCTGGTTTGTTTGGTTCCCATGGACGCAGCAACAGTGCCAACATGACACCCACTCCCCCCAGGCCAGCCCACTTTAACCAACTTCGTCGACTCAACGAACTTGCAGAAGTTGGCATTGAGTATCGGTGCGGAGCCATCGTCGGAGCCATCGTCGGAGCCAGAGCCACAGACGAACGTGGTGGTAGTACTGGGTTAGAATGGGCAATCGGCAGTGCCCCGACCCTAGGCCAGGGTTGAGATCCCACCCCCAACAACTCTAGCCACTCCCCCATTGTCTGAGGTCGATACTCAGGGCGTAGCGCTATCCCCTTCATAATCGCCATATTCACCCGATCAGACACCGCCGGATTCATCACTTGGGGTGGTTCTAACCCATCCCGCTGTTGCTGGAGCGACTGAATCATCCGGGTTTGCGACCCTACGGGTATCTGTCCTGTCAGCAAACAATACAGCGTTGCTGCCAACGCATACACATCTGTAAACGGCCCCCGCTTCGTCTGCAATTCATACTGCTCAATCGGTGCATACCCCTCCGTCAAAAATTGGGTGTGAGTGCGAGTCACATTAGGGGTAAACTCCCGCGCAATGCCAAAATCAATTAGCACTGCCTCATTTGTCCCTTGGCGCACCATAATATTGCTGGGTTTCACATCTCGATGCAGCAACCCATTCTCATGCACTACCGCCAGCGCCGTCCCCACCTGAGCGATGTAGTGTAGCGCCTCTGGCTCCCGCAACTGCCCCCGGTTCGCCAAATCTCTCCCCTCAATAAACTCCATCACCATGCAAACCAAGTAGATAGGAGACGCCTGGGCATTCCCACGATTGGGACGGGGGAGCTTTTCCTGAAAGAGCTTGTGAACCTTGACAATATGGGGATGCTGACAGCCACGAATTTTCAGCGCCTCATTCATGAAGTCATTTTGAAACTGATCAAAATCAGGTCGCTGTTGCGCCGTTCCATGCAGCGTTTTGATCACCACCTGGCCATATTCCTGGCTGTCCGCCAGATAGGTAATGCCAAAGCCCCCTTCACCTAGGACTTTAGTGATGGTGTACTTCCCGTTTTGGAGGGGGTATCCTGGGTCCCACTGCATAGTTCGATGGCTCTAATTCAAGAAAAACTAGCTTTATTGTGGCATAGACTTCCATCTATCAAGATGTTGAATCCCCGTCAGATTCCAGATGGTGATTGGGCTTGATCAGGGATCGGGCGATCGCTTGCCGATACTCTCGTTTTGATAACTCACAACCATTGCGTCGAACCTTGACCACATGGGAAACCACTACCCCAGCGTCAACAGTTTCAGACCAGTAATAATATCCTTCAGCATCCTTACAGCAATATTCAGACATGTCTGGGACGCAGGCTGATCTGGAACGCAGGCTAATCTGGAACGCAGGCTGATCTGGAACGCAGGCTGATCTGGAACGCAAACGGACACCGATGTAGTCAACTCCCGCCAAAGGGCGATCGCGTTTCATCCCTTGAAAGCGATCGCCGGACGATGCCCATTCCCCCTATTTTCATTGTTATGACTCATCCATTGCGCCCACTCTGTTTCGGTATCAGTGCCAGTTTGCTCGTGGCCATGACCGCTTGTATGTCTCCCTCAGCCCCAGAACAGACGACTCCAGTTCCCGATTCTGAGGATCATCTCACGGAAAATGCCCAAGAGGATGGCCCCCAGGTCAATCAGCCGGACTTGGTAGATCACGAAGATGGGGGAGCGATCGCCAACGCCATCCCAGTAGAATGCATCACCTGGCAGACCTACAACGCCAACGTAGCCAACTTACCTGCCCTACCTACCATGCCCACTGGCTTCGAGAATGGCTGCATTTTCGGCACCGACCTAGACAACCAGGGTAGTATTTACGTCCTCCGTGATGGCCTGTCCCTAGAGTGGGTCTTCGATGCATCCGTCCTTGCCAATCGTCCCAAAGTCAATGGCGTGTTGAACCTAGAAAGCAGTGTCGTCACTGATTCAACTAGCTTTGCCCACGAACTGATTACCAGCGGCAACACGATGAGGGTCAGCTTTGCTGATTCCCGTACCTGTGAAGCGGCAGGTGGATTACAAGCCAATGGCTATTATCTCAATGACCTGCTTTACTGTGAATTTGCCTCTCCCTACCGAGACTATTTCGTCTACGATGAGCAGCGTACGGTTGTCTGTTTTGGCCGTAACTGTTTGGAAACCGACACCGACACCCCACAACACGAGTTACCACCCTTTTGGCAACCCTGGTTAGCCCCCACGCCCTATCCTGAAATCAACGCAGTCCGCGCCCAGTATGATCCCATTGATCTGAAAGCACTGCCCGATCTGAAAGGCGCAAAGTTTCGTAGCCAAATTGAAGCACTGCTAATGGCGGAGTTTGGGCGGACAACGTTAGGCGAGGGGGAACAACCCACGGTCTTTTCCTACGAAGACAATCGCGTAGGAGAGTATGGGGGCTTGGAAATTATGACAGTGACCAATATGGGGGCTGCGGATGACTCCGTGGGCGGCTTTCGCTATCGGTTTGAACTTGAATCCTACGACGGAGACACTGCAATTGTAGTGTGGGCCGGGAGCCAGCGATATTGCAGGCGGGGTGGACCGAATGATAGATGGACGAATCAGCCTTGTCCTTAAGCCCCTGAAATTTCTTCAGTCAGTAGGCCAGATAAATCCTAGTCATTACCGCGAAACAATTCCCAGTTGCAGACAGTTCTCCCATGCAAGATTTTTCCACCACCTCCTTTCCAGTGACCCACCTCCAGGCAATTCTAGATACTGAAACGCGATCGCACCAATTTTCCGGTGTGGTTCTGATCCAGCAGGGCGATCGCACCCTATTCAAGGCTACTTGTGGTTATGCCAATCGGGTCTGGAAGATGCCCAATCAAATCAACACGCGGTTTCGCCTTGCCTCCGTGTCTAAACTGTTTACCGCTGTGGCCATTCTCCAATTGGTGGATGCAGGGCAACTCACCCTAGACACCCGAATCTCAGACTGTTTGGATCTGGGGCCATCGGCCATTCCGCCAGAAGTGACTATTGCCCATTTACTCACCATGACGGCAGGGATTGCTGATTGGTTTGAGGAATCAGGAGATTGGGAAGCGAACTGGGCCACCCTCTGTCGCAATCATCCCATTTACTTGTTGCGCCAAAATGCGGATTACTTGCCGCTATTTGTGCATAAACTGCCAGTGGCTCCCGTCGGTCAGCACCACCAGTACAACAATGCCGCCTACATTCTCCTGGGACTCGTCATCGAAGCCCGGTCAGGTCTCTCATATTTTGACTATGTGCGAACCCATATCTTTGCCAAAGCGGGGATGATTAACTCAGACTTTTTGGCCCTGGATGGTATTGATGAAAACGTCGCTCAGGGCTATATTCCGATCACGAACAAAGCAGGGGACGTTACCACATGGCAAAGCAATATTTACTCTACCACCCCAGAAGCAGCAGCGGATGGAGGTGCTAGTTCCACCGTGGATGATTTGATCCGTTTTGCCCAAGCATTGCGCACTGAAGAGTTGCTGTCTCCTGCACAAACTACGGCAATCCTAACGCCCCAGGTCTGGGATGCTGATGATCCTGAGACTGGTGAGGTGTGGAAATATGGCTACGGCAATCAGTTTTTATTCAATCAACAGGGTGAACTGCTCCGCTGGGGCCATACTGGCGAAGAAGATGGCGTTAGCTGCCGCTTTTACCACTATCCCCACCAAAATGTGGACGTGGTGATCTTGGCTAATCAAAGCGGTTGTGCTGGAGAGTTAGCCTGGGCCATTCATCCCCTTGTTCTTTCCCTCCAGTATTGAGCGCGATCGCCCTTATTCCCGATTTCACAGACGTTAGGGCGATCGCGCAGTGCAGCCGTATTCTAGTCAGGGAAATGGTTGGTCTTCCAATCCATCAGAATCGCCGCTACGTCGTATAGCTGGTTGCGCCGAGATAGCAAGGAAAACGCATCCGAAAAATCGTACACTCCATCACTCAACTTGCAAAAAATAAAATCACTACCATTGGTGACGAGGCCAAACGCGGGCTGTTGGGGCGCAGCGTTCATGTAGGCGAAACACTGGGGCAAGGCAATATCTGCGGCAAACTTAGATCGTTTCGCCTCCACCGTCCTAACCCAAACCCGATCGCGAATGACTAACACAGCGATCCGACCCCGGTAGACTTGATCGCGCTCTTCCACTTCCAGACTGACGGCAACCTCCGATTGGACAAAAAACGGCGGTTCATGAAATCCCAAGTATTCCAGCATGGGCGCAACGATGGATAACAACACCGTCCCCTCCGTCAAGCGTCCGGCATTATAGTAATGGTGATACCGCTGCCGGAGCCGATCCAGGAACGCTTTGTCCTCGTCTGTCAGCGTGGTGGATGGGGATTGCCACTCTGGGAAAAACGACTCGTCCGGGGCACGACGTAGGTTAAGGCGTTCATCCAATGCCTGTAAGCTTGAAATCGTTTTCTCGATCGCCAGTAAGGTTCCCATGGATCTTGCGGTGCTTATTCTCCTTTCTCTCTCATTGTAGCTGGGTACCACTTTCAATGAATCGAGTGGTGAATCCATTCCTAGCCACTGATTGCTTTGGGGGAAGCCAGGGAGGTCAGCAACAAGAGCCACCAAGGTATGCGCCAATCGGGAATCCAGTTGGCCTTGGACTGGAGGCTGGGGACGGCATAGGGCACCATGAACCGGAGCGATCGCAATGAGGCAGGTTGTCTGCCCTCTTGATCGAGAATGCCGTAGGTTTTGGCCACCTCTGCGACAATGTTGACCTTGCCTGAGCGCTGCATCACTTTGGGATCAGCGGCGAGGGCGGCCAGCACTTTTCCGGTGAATTCGGGGGTTTCCCAGTTGTACTGATCTCGAATCATCCCAGCCCTAGCTTGGGGCGATTGGATCGCTTTGGGATCAGCCTGGGTTGAATCAGCTTGAGAACTGGTAGGAGCATTGGGGGAAGAATTGGGGGGCGAGTTAGCGAAGGCTTGGGTAATGTGTTCAGTGCCGACAATTCCGGGCCAGAGGGATAGGGCGGTGATGCCGTGGGGTTTTAGTTCCCGTGCCATTTCAAAGGAGAGGCGATCGCACGCGGCCTTCCCAGTTCCATAAGCCGCCCCAAAAATCGGCATTAAACTGCCCCAAGAGGAAATCGTACAAATTAGTCCTCGTTGGCGCGGTACCATCAGCCGTGCCCCGTAAATACTGGCCAGATAGTGACTCCGCAGGCCCACATGATTGCAAGCATCCCACAGATCCACGTCGCTGTCCCAAAAGTTAGATTCATAGGTGGCCCGTAGTTTGGACACCCCAGCATAGACATTGTTGACTAAAATATCGAGGCGGTTATTCTGATCGGTAGCAATGCGCTCAAACAGCGATCGCACCTGATCATCGTCACCATGATCGGTAGCCACCGCAATGCATCGACCACCAGATTGGGCTAGATCAACAACCTGGGCGATCGCTGTCTCTGTTTCCTGCAAACTCCCTGACACCCCATCCGTGGTGATCGGGGCATCATCTGGTTTAACACTCCGGCCAGTAATATAGACCGTTGCCCCCGCTTGGGCGAGACCGATAGCAATGCCCTTGCCAATGCCACGGGTTGCTCCCGTTACCAAGGCCACCTGGCCAGAGAGTGGAGCTGGGGATGAAGAGGTGGAGACCATAGGATAAGTTGCCCTGTAGACTGCGTTTAGCGATAGCGTACTGGATTGAAGCCAGCATGGTAAACCCAGCCATCCTATCCCCGTAGGTGAAGAACCTTCAACCGTTCCTTCTTATCCAGTCTATTTTTTTCGGGTCTGGTTGCATTCCCTAATAAAAATCAACTAAACAGTTCATCAGCCCGTTGTTTAATCGCAGAAAGATTAACTTGTAGTCCCTTACTCAGCCGTTTCTCAATCATCCCCACAGGCATCAAGCGACTGGGCCATACTTGTAGGGTGTAGGTCAAGTCTGTGGCCGTATCACCGTCCACGGGCTGCAATTGCCATTCCCCGCAAAACATTTTGAAATCCCCTTCTACCATCTCAAAACTGAGGCAATGGGGAAAGGACTCTATCATATCCAAGACAACACGGGCAGAAAATTTAACTTTAAGGAGGCTCTCGCTGCCAATTTGCTCAACGCGAATCCCCCCCTCCGGATGCTCCAGACGACGACTCTGCTTCAGACTAGGAATAAAGTCCGCCAGCGTTTCATAGTCTGTCAAAATGCCCCAAATCCGTTCAACCGAGTGGGGAATTTGGACGGTAGCGGTGATCTGACGGCGGCGACCGTCTAGTTTTTCGGTGCGGACCTCAATATTCCCAGTATCGCCAGAAGGGGTTGCCCCAACATCTGAGTCGGTTATGTCCAGTGAAGTAGTGTCGAGTTGAGTGGTGTCTGGTTGAGTAAGGGGGGGATGATCCATAGTGCCTACCCGCGTCAGGATTGAAGTTATTACAACATTAGTCATGCTAAGCCTTGAGTCATGCTAGGCCTTGAGTCATGCTACCCATCCATAACCCGACGATATTCCGGGATCAGGCTGAATCAGCATCCATCAAAAGATTGAGCCGAATGGGTGCGATCGCCTACGGATAAACCATTCGGCTACATTTGGGCGTGATCTCGATCTGATTGTGACATAGGGAAGGGGCGATCGCAGTGGGGAAAACACCGGGGTTCTCAGAAATAGTGCTGAGAGACCGGGACCGAGAGATCAGGACCGAGAGATCAGGGCCGAGAGACCAAGGCCGAGAGATCAGGGCTGAGAGATCAGGGCCGAGAGATCAGGACCGAGAGATCAGGGCCGAGAGATCAGGACCGAGAGACCAAGGCCGAGAAATGAACGAAGGGCATCATTGTCAAACGCACCATATCCTCAAACTATAACCATCAATCATTAAGGATTTCTATCCGGACCATAAAGAAAATCTTTGAGACACCGGGATTTTGAGAAAAGTCTGACTAATCTAAAACATTACAGTGCTGTGCGCTGAAGTTAATCTTCGTGGTGTGAGGCGCGATGCCTCCCATGTCACCATGTTTATCCTTAACGCGATCGCACACCGCTATGTTGACTAGATTTCTCGCAGATTGCGATTCAACATTGTCCTTATACGCGCCAATTAAGAGGCGAACAATTTTATGGCACAGAGCTTTGGTTTGATTGGTCTTGCAGTGATGGGTGAAAACCTAGCGCTCAATGTTGAGCGGAATGGGTTCCCTATCTCTGTTTATAACCGCACCTCTGAAAAAACAGATCGATTCATGGCAGAACGTGCCCAAGGTAAGAAGGTGCAAGCCACCTATTCTCTCGAAGAATTTGTCCAATCCCTTGAGCGCCCCCGCAAAATTTTGATTATGGTCAAAGCGGGTCGGCCCGTTGACGCAGTGATCGAACAGCTCAAGCCATTACTTGATCCTGAAGATATGATTATTGACGGGGGGAACTCGTTATACGAGGATACGGAGCGTCGGGTCCAGGACTTGGAATCCCAGGGATTTCAGTTTATCGGCATGGGAGTCAGCGGCGGGGAAGAAGGTGCCCTCAATGGCCCCAGTTTGATGCCTGGAGGCACGGAAGCAGCCTATCGGGAAATTGAGCCGATTGTCACCAAAATCGCGGCTCAGGTGGATGATGGCCCTTGTGTCACCTATGTGGGACCGGGCGGTGCCGGCCACTATGTCAAGATGGTTCATAATGGCATCGAGTATGGCGATATGCAGTTGATTGCCGAAGCTTATGACTTGATGAAAAATGCCCTCGGCATGAGCCACACCGAACTGCACGAGGTGTTCAAAGAGTGGAATACCACCGAAGAGTTGGATTCTTTCTTGATTGAAATTACCGCGTCTATCTTCACCAAGATGGATGAAGAGAGTGGCAAGCCCTTAGTGGAAGTCATTCGAGATGCAGCGGGACAAAAAGGCACGGGCCGCTGGACTGTGGTGAATGCGTTGGAAATTGGCGTGGCCATTCCCACGATTACCGCAGCGGTGAATGCTCGGATTATGTCTGGCCTCAAGGAAGAGCGGGTGGCCGCCTCCTCGCAACTGACTGGGCCGACGGGCAAATACACCGGGGATGCCAAAGCCTTTGTCAATAAGATCCGGGATGCCCTGTACTGCTCCAAGATTTGCTCCTATGCTCAGGGAATGGCCTTGCTGCGGAAAGCCTCTGAAGAGTTCAACTACAAGTTGGACTTGGGTGAATCGGCTCGGATCTGGAAAGGAGGCTGCATCATTCGTGCCCGTTTCCTGGACAAGATCAAAAAGGCATATGACGAAAATCCTGCGCTGCCCAACTTGTTGCTAGCTCCTGAGTTTAAGCAGACGATTTTGGATCGGCAAGAGGCATGGCGAGAGGTGTTGTCCACGGCGAATCAGCTTGGGGTTCCGGTCCCGGCCTTCAGCGCTTCCCTGGACTACTTTGATAGCTATCGTCGGGCGATGCTGCCACAAAATCTGACCCAGGCCCAGCGGGATTACTTTGGTGCCCATACCTTTGAGCGCTTGGATAAAGATGGCGTGTTCCACGCAGAGTGGTTCTAGCCGTTCTATTGATGCTACCAAGAACCCCGGAGTCTTTAAGACTCCGGGGTTCTGCTAATTTCTGAACTGATGTCGAATTGTTGAGGCTTAATCTCAGAATTCGCTGCCCAGTTGCAAGCTGCTGTTGGACCCCCGGATCACCATGCCCTCAGGCAACAAGCTGGCTGCGGGGCCATCCATTTCTTGGTTAATTTGATCGGCGAGGAGATTGAGGATGTTGGTATCTTCAGTGAGAAGATGAATGGGAGCTGTTTCCAGCAAGATCATCTCACGAACGGCTTCGTTAACGAGGTTGTTAACGATTTCACTATCGTCAGTATTGTCACTGATTTGTTCAATGGTGGAGCCTGTCGGGGTGTCTGTGGTCTCTTGAGCTTGGGTGGGTGATATCGTTGCGGCGAAACTCACACTCAGGCAGAAGATGGCGATGGGAGAAACGGTAGCAATGCACTTCATGGTAGCTTAATTTTGATAAGACGACGAAGAGGAATACCCTCAGCATAATCTAGGGTTTCAGGGGAATTCCTCCGTATTTACACGTCTTAACTGTCCAACTCATGACATTAAGGGATCGAGGTCTTCGTAGGCGGGGAGGCCGGGGGCGATCGCCTTCCCCCTTCTCACTACTACCCGATCATGCTGAGGCCGAGACAGCAGCTCACTAAAGGTGCGTGCCTTGAAAATCACCAAGTCCGCAGGCAATCCGGGACCAATTTTACCCCGGTTGGCCAGTCCCATGAGGTGAGCGGGAGTGGCGGTGACGGTATCCACCCAGCGGCTATAGGGATGGTCAAGGTGAGCAATCCGCGCTGATAAATTAAACACTTCGAGCATATCGTGATCGCCAAAGCCGTGGAAGGGATCGCGGCAGTTGTCGTTGGCGATCGCCACCCTAATCCCGTAATCCTTCAACTCATGCAACAAGGTCACACCTCGCCAGCGGGGGGTCGTCCCTGTCACCAAATTTTCCTGCACCGCCAGCCCCGTTTGTAAAAAAGATCTAGAGGCGGATTGTTGCCGATCCTGCAAGTACAGATTGCACAGGGGCAAGCTGACGATGCCAATATTAGCGGCTTGCACCAATTCCAGGGTGGTTCGCACTTGGCTGGGAGGTTGCACCGCAAGGCTACAGCAGTGACCACAGGTGATCGTGCCTGCAAATTGGTGGCGAAGGGCAGCACGGGCAATATGGGTCAAGCTATCGGCATGGGGATCGCCAGTTTCATCCACGTGAAAATCTAGGTCGAGCTGCCGCTCTGTAGCCAATGCAAAGATGCGATCGAGTTGGGTGTCTAAGTCATCATCGGGGAATGCGACGGCTCCTAAGACTCCGCTGGGAGTAGCTGCGACTAAATCGGCCAGTTGTTCCCCTTGATGGCCCAGGAAATCTTCCAGCAGGGTGAGGCAGACCGCTTGTAGGGTGAGGCGATCGCGCCATTCTTCCCGTAACTGTTTGAATACCTCAAAACTGATGGGTGTCTGGTTACGGAGCACGTCCAGATGGGTCCGCACTGCGACTGTACCGTGGGCATAGCTACACTTGAGGCCAAATTCCATGCGGCGATATAAATCTTCGGGGGTCCAGTGGGGAATGTCGCGATCGCACGCCTCAATTGCGCCTAAAAAGGTGCGATCGCGATTCGGTTGCCGTTCCCAAATGTGTCCCTTGTCCAAATGGGTATGCAGATCCACAAAACCCGGCCACACCTGCTTTTTACGTAAATCTACAACGGGAATTTCAGGATTCGTCGCCATCGAACCCGCTGGGAACAGTTGCCGAATCATCCCCTGGTCAATTTCCAGGTCCACCAATATCAGGCCATCTCCTTTGATAGTGTGAAGCTGAGCCTGTTCCGGGGCGATAAGAGGGAAATCAACTTGGAGAGCTGGATCAATCAAGGGTTGAGGGATGTGAGCATTTTTGAGCCAGTAATGGGGTGTGACAGGAATCATTGGGATGGACACGAGGGGATAACAACAAGGAGGCTGGCCGGAGGCATGATCGCTACCTACCCACCCGCGAGTAAACTGCGGGCTAATTAGGGTAAGTCCACTTTTTTTAGTGGACTAAATGCAGCAAACTCTGATTTAACCAGACATTAACCCATTTCAATCGGTTTTCCTACTAGCCCACAATTCATGGCTAAAGCTAGAGAAAATGGAAAAGAGACAGGCAATCATGGCCGAGGTGTTTTACCCTAATTCAATGAGCTACGATTGCCCCATGCTCTGGCTCTATAGCTCTTGACCCATGCCGATTGCCTAAGTACTGTTGACCTGAACGATTCTGCGTCTATGAACATTTCATCCTCAGAGCGGCCCTCTGGATTGGTTCCCGATCGATCCAAGGGCAGTATGTCCATTCCCGATACTCCAGAATCCCACAGAATGTCTGCCAATGGCCTGGGCGACAGGGATCATTTAAACGGCTCAAGCAGCAATTCGTTAGGGGCCACTGAGCCAACCGCTCAATTGACTTTGGCGATCGAGGGGATGAAATGTGCAGGCTGTGTTAAGGCGGTGGAAAATCGGCTGAGTCAGCATCCTGAAATTCGATCGGCCACGGTCAATTTGGTCACGGCCAAAGCGACAGTGGAATACGACTTCAACGGGAGCAGTCCCCTCACTGAGGTAGTGGCCCACTGGACTGAGGATTTAACTACAATCGGCTTTCCGGCCACGGTGTTGACTCCGTTCACTCAAGAGACTGGGGTGGAAACCTCTGACCCCGACGCAGACGATGCAGACGATCAGGCCAGTGATCCCCTCACCGCTCAGCGACAACAGCGCCGAGCCGACTCCCAGCAACAACTGCGGAAATTGGCGATCGCCCTCCTGCTCCTGCTGCTGTCATTGACGGGCCACTTTCAGCAAATGGGCTGGGATGCAATTCCCCTGATCAGCACCCTCTGGTTTCATGGGATGCTGGCCACGGTGGCGCTGGCAGGACCAGGGCGTGAGATCATCGTGGATGGCTGGAAAGGGCTGCGTCACAACGTCCCCAATATGAACACCCTGGTCGGGTTAGGGATGGTGTCGGCCTACAGCGCTAGCGTGGTGGCGGTATTGGTGCCAGCATTGGGCTGGGAGTGCTTTTTTGACGAACCCGTGATGCTGGTGGGCTTCATCCTCTTGGGTCGCACGTTGGAGCATCGCGCCCGGAGCCAAACCTCGGCGGCGCTGGAATCCCTGATGGATCTCCAGCCCCAGCAGGCTCGATTGTTGCCCCCAAGAGACAATGATAATCTCAGTGATCATCTCAGCTTTAGCAATGGCCATATGATTCCCGCCCGTCGGATTCAGATCGACCAGCATATTGGGGTGTTGCCGGGGGAAAAAATCCCAGTGGACGGTCGTGTGATCGCCGGACAATCCACGGTAGATGAGGCCATGCTCACGGGGGAACCGTTGCCCGTGGTCAAAACTGTGGGGGATGAGGTCACAGCCGGGAGTATCAACCAGTCGGGGGCGATCGCGCTGACAGCGACCCGGGTGGGCAAAGATACGACCTTAGCGCAAATTGTCCAATGGGTGGAGGATGCCCAAACCCGCAAAGCCCCGGTGCAGCACTTGGTCGATACGGTGGCAGGTTACTTTACCTATGGGGTGATGGCGATCGCCCTGTTCACCTTCTGTTTCTGGTTTTTCGGCGGCACCCATTGGTTTCCCGAAGTGCTGACCAGCCAAACTCACGGAATGCCCCATCATGCCATGCCGATGATGGATGGCATGACTCCGACAACGACCCCGACCATGGCCCCGACCATGGCCCCGACCCTAGACTCGACACCGACTGTCGCGGCTAGGCTCTTACTGAGCTTAAAATTGGCGATCGCCGTCCTCGTGATTGCCTGTCCCTGTTCCCTCGGCCTCGCCACCCCCACCGCCCTATTAGTCGGCACCGGACTGGGAGCAAAGCGGGGATTGTTATTGCGGGGCGGGGATGTGCTAGAAAATATTCACCGTTTGGGGACCGTAGTGTTTGACAAGACTGGAACCCTGACCACTGGCCACCCCCAAGTCACCGATGTGGTCAGCCTGATCCCCGATGCATCCCAAGAGCTTATCTGGCAACGGGCCGCAGCGGTAGAGCAGGGGAGTCAGCACCCAATTGCCACCGCGATCGCCCAAGCCGTCCAACAGCAAGCCTTATCCATCCCGACCGCCACCCAATTTCAGACTCAAGCGGGGTTTGGAGCCGCCGCTGTGGTAGATGGGCGCACCCTCTTGGTGGGAACTGAAGATTGGCTCAACCAGTATGATCTCGTTCTGGATGAGGCCGTGCGATCGCAATGGCACCCGTTAGCCCAGAGTGGCAAAACTGTAGTGTTTGTGGCTCAAGTAGAGGCCGCACCTGACCCACTACTGGAGCAGGGGAGCGATCGCCCCGTACCCACGCAAAATCAACCCACGCAAAATCAATCCATCCAAAATCAACCCACCCAAAATCAATCCACCCAAAATCAAATCCTGGGTTTAATTGCCGTCCAAGATCAACTCCGCCCCGATGCTAAACAAACCATCGAACAACTGCGGTCAATGGGGTTGCGAGTGATGATGTTGACGGGGGATCAACCTACAGCGGCGGCAGCGATCGCCCAGCAGCTAGGTTTGGGGGAGCAGGAGGCGATCGCCAATGTCAAACCTCAAGAAAAAGCCACCACAATTCAAACCCTGAAAACCCAAAGCAACAAAGGGGTCGCCATGATCGGCGATGGCATCAACGATGCCCCTGCCCTAGCCGAAGCCACCGTCGGCATCTCCTTGCATTCCGGCACCGACATCGCCATCGAAACCGCCGAAATTGTTCTCATGCGTCCTCATCTTCAAGATGTCACCCAAGCCATTTGGTTGGGGCAGGCTGTATTTAACAAAATTCGGCAAAATCTAGCCTGGGCACTGATCTACAACATCATCGGCATTCCCGTCGCTGCTGGGTTACTGCTTCCGGCTACCGGGTTTCTGCTCACCCCAGCCGCCGCCGGTTCACTCATGGCCTTCAGCTCGGTGAGCGTTGTCTTGAACTCCCTGCTGCTACAGCACATCCCAACCCAAGATGATCCGGCTACGAAAAGTGTGCCGTCAAATCTTGCCTAGCCCAACTTGCCTAGCCCAACTTGCCTAGCCCAACACTCCTATGCATCAAATTTTGATCGAGTTTAGGACAGTAGTTTAAGATTAGTATTGTGTTGTCCCTGTGGAACTATGACTAAAAATTGGGTACATTTGTGTTGTGGGATAAGCAACGTACACCAGGCTCTACTAGGAGCCAGCATGATACATTGACATTGATCTCCCTACTGGGACGATTAATTGCCCTGTTCGCGTTATCTAGTCTACCTGCTACCCTGATCATCGGTATCAGTCGTGTTAACGCTTAATGCGAATCTACTATGATTGACAAAAATACTCCAAACAGACGTTTACTAACATTTGTTTTCCGTGAATAGCTCAATGGCCTCAGAAGCTCAACAAAATCATCTCATCATCATTGAAGATGACAAAGGACGACGGGAATTCAATTTAGACAGTCCTGTCTATTCGATTGGGCGTGATCCGAAATGTGACATTCGCCTGATTTCCCAATTTGTCTCACGCCGTCATGCAACCCTTGTACAACTCTCTAAGGAAGAAGGGGAAGGCTATTTCTATCGCATTGTGGACGGTAATTTGAAAGGCAAAACCAGTTCAAATGGCCTGATTATCAATGGCAGAAAAATGCCTGCCCATGACCTTGAAGATGAGGATGAAATCATCTTTGGTCCTGGTGTTCAAGCCACCTACTTACAGCTCAACCGAGACGCAATTTCCACTGTCCCCCCTGACGAGTTTGACATTACCCTGATCAGCCCTGGCATGATGGGGGAAGGCAGCAGTGATGACGATGATGTGGAATCGAGAGTCGCCTTTTCAATGGATGAGAAGGGCGATACTCCCGCAGGAACCTGATCCACTGAGAACCACCAACTCTCCCAGATATGAATCTGCGGTGGGTCATGCTGGCGCTTGCGGCACCCTACAACTTGATCCCCTGATCTTAGGCGTTTGTTGAGCCGTCACTGGGATCTCGTGCCTACAGTTGCCCTAGGCAGCGCTCTCAATAAGTTGAACATCCTGACGTGAGGATACGACTTTGTTCACTAAGTTAAATTGCTGCCGACAGTGGTTGTTGCGGTTGAGGGGAAGCTCTTCGTTTTTGACTACTAAGCTCATGTGTAGGGCGTTTTCTGCTTCTGCGATCGCTCCCTCCGCCTCGTTGAAGATGACCTCGACGGTGACTAGCTTTGAGAAGTTCACTGCTCCCGGCATTTCGCGGGCACAAATATAGTCACCATCTTCATAAATCACATTGTAGTTGCAAGACTGAAGCATCTCAGCCAGACATTGCCGGAGGTAATCGACAGGCGTAATCCCAGATTTGTATAAGCTTGTATACCTAGCCATAAATACACAGTGGTTCAAACGACTTCAACAATTAGCTGCACAGCAATACGGCCTGATGTCTAAAGGTTCTCCCTCAAGGATTAATCACTAAGCTTGATCTCTAGGCACTGCCCTAGCTTCGGAGAACATTATGAAAGAAACGTTACGCCAAGAACATTACGCCAAGAGCGTCGCGTCAAGGGCACTGCGTCAAGCTCAACCCAGATAACCCCATGATGGCATCCTACCAACTTAGCCTGGATTGTACAAGTCTCCCCAACTCCCCATGCCTCAGCACCCAGACGACAATCAACACCTTACTTTAGTAGGGGAATGAGGCACTAACTGAGGGAAACTGGACGGGTTTCTCAAGACCCAAGATGACAATAACAAGCTACGTTTTTCAGGCAAAACTGCCTGTAGGGTGGGAGTAAAACCTCCCAAGGGACGTTAAGGACTTCCATGACCCATTTCAGGGTCCAACGAACGTACGTTAAGTTATGTTGCTTAGCATACATCTGCCCAACGAATAAGCGGAAGACGCTTCATGTACTCCCGATCGTATCCGTTATGTAGCTTCTACGTCAATGGTTGAGGGGGGTTCGGCTCCCCCAGTCATAGGCTCGTCAATGCTCTCTCCGTTGGCACGACGGCTACGGAGCTTGAGCTGTTCTAAAAGCATCTGGGAGACTTCAGTAACGAGCAATGTGGCAATGAGACCATCGTCGAGCCAGCCAATGATGGGGATGAAATCTGGAGCAATATCAATGGGTGAAAATAGATAGACAACAGTGCCCAGGATAATAACCCAGCGATACTTGGCATTGCGGAGGGTGGCACGATACCAGGCATAGAAGGCTTGAACAATGTTTTTGGATTCCATACAATCACCTTGGGTTGAGTTTATTCGGACCCTTCAATCATCCCAAATCTGCTTGAGGAACAACAGTGGCGATATTGCGAGGATGGCGTTCGGTTTCCCGATTGTGCCACTAAGTTAGGGGCAGGTTTGCGATCGCCACTTTCACCACGGTATCTTTTGGTGGCAGTTTTAGCCAGCGCTGGCCCCGATCATCACGGCCTTGGAGGGGCGCAGCGGTGGGTTGATGTTGGATCAGGCGATCGCCCTTGGAAAACACAATCAATGGCTGATCCCGTGGAACTAGCGTGATCACGGCCAGTCGATCGGTCTTATTGTGGAAGGGCATCACCTGGCTACCAATGCTGCCCCGCGTCCCCAGTTTGAGGGACATGGCTAGCATTCGTTTGGCGTAGCCTTGGGCCGTTACCAACAAAATTTCTGCATCGCTGGCACGGGTGATCGCGCCGCCGACAAAGGTTTCATTCTTGCTGAGGCGTAGGGCCAGATTGCCTTGGGCGGTGCGTCCCATCAACGGCATTTGCTCTTCATCAATGGGAAAGCGCATTAGACGTCCAGCAGAGGTGGCTACCACCACCTGATCGCCCTCATGGGCTGGAATCGCCTGGATCAGGGTATCGTCCTCTTTGAGCTTAAGCACGGTGATCCCCCGACTGGACATTTTGCTAAACTCGCTCAGGGCAATCCGTTTAATCCGTCCCTGTTGGGTGAGCAGAACTAAATCGGGAAGTGGGGACTCCGTGGGTTTGAGCAGATAGGTGGCGATCGCCTCTGCCTTCATCTCTCCCTGGGCGGATAGGGGGAGTAGGGTAATCAGCGGCGTGCCCTTCGTGTTGCGGGTAGTCACTGGAATGTTGTTGACGCTGCTGCTGTAGGCTTTGCCATCACGGGTAAACATCAGGAGTTCTTGGGAGGTGGGGGCGGTTTTAGTTTTCACCACCACATCGTCTTCAACCTCCACCCAATCCTCAGTTCCGATCTCCTCTTGCTTTGCCTGCCGTCGCTGGAATGATTTTTGGGAAGACCGTCGCACATAGCCTTGGTGGGTAAATTCCAGGACCACGTTTTCCTCATTGGCGGCGGCTTCCGCTTGCACTTCGGCTAAATGAGCCTTTTCCGCTGCCCGTTCTGCTTCGCTGATGATCCGAGTCCGTCGCGGGTCGCCAAACTTGCGCTTGAGGGTCCGTAGCTCTTTTTTCAGCACCTTGAGCAATTCTTTGCGATCGGTCAACAGGGTTTCTAAGGTGGCTACCCGTGCGGCTAGATCATCGTACTCGGTTTGCAGCTGTTGTCGCTCTAATCCGGTGAGGCGGCGCATGCGCATGGCGAGGATGGCATCGGATTGGCGATCGCTAAAACCTAGTTGGTCTTGCATAGATAGTTTGGACGTACTGCCATCCGCCGATTGTCGCAAAATTTCAATCACCTCATCCACACTTTCCAGCGCCAACAGCAACCCTTCGACAATGTGAATTCGATCTTGGGCTTGGTCCAACTCGTGCTGATATTGGCGATTGAGAGTAGTTTCTCGAAATTCTAGAAAGTGCTGAAGGAGTTCCCGCAGGCTTAACTGGCTGGGCTGTCCCCCATGCAACGCTAGAAAAATTGCCCCGAAATTGGACTGTAGGGGGGTTTGGCGATAGAGGGATTCTAGCACTGATTCCGGCAGGGTATGGGGTCGCAATTCGATCACCACTCGGATGCCATCGCGATCGCTCTCATCCCGAATATCAGCAATGCCGTGAATCTTCTCCTGGTTCACCAGCGTCGCAATTTTTTCGATGCAACTGGCCTTATTCACCTGAAAGGGAAATTCCGTGACAATGATGGCCGTGCGTCGGCGCTTGCTCCGGCCTGATTGTACCTCCTCCGTATGGGTAACCGCCCGTACCGGAATGCTGCCTCGGCCTGTGGTGTAAGCTTCATCGATCCCCTTACGGCCAATGATTTCTCCCCCTGTGGGAAAATCTGGCCCTGGAACCAATGGGTGTAGCTTTTCGTCTGAGAGACCAGGCTGGTCAATCAG
>JBFRWC010000074.1:0-5381 GCA_051439365.1 Leptolyngbyaceae cyanobacterium | reverse complement strand
ATTTTTGAGCAAAACCCTTTGTGGAGTTTACCTCCCTTGCCCATCGTTTTCGATGCCTTTCGACGAATCGACTGGAGCCGCTGGTCTCGACGGTCTATGTCTCTGCCGGGATGAATAAACTCCCGATGCATTACAGTGCCGTCATGCGAGACCACCGACACCGTTGCCGTGGTGTTGATGCCTAAATCCACCCCAACGACACAACCATCACCCGTGCGTTGATTAGGCTGGCAGTGAAAGGGGACCGATAGGTGACAGGATGTTGAATTGAGGATGAGCAAAGGACTCGCCATTTTGTTGGTGGCAACTTGGTGGCGAGGACCCATTCCCTTTATCCCTACCCGTGTCCACACCCAATCACGTCCCGTGAACACTTTAATCTCCACTGCATCAAACCCATGCAGCTTATAGCACTGACCCTTGTACAAGGTCGGGTAACACCCTGCATCTGGGTTTAATGTAGGTGGCTTCGCATCTTTGCGTTGGCGGCACTGACCACTCACCCACTCCCGATACCGGGTGTGAAAACTGGACACCTGACCCACCGCAAACGCGATCGCCGCTCGACGATAGTAGGACGGGAACTTATAGAAGGCACGGCGAAAGACGGGGTACTTGACCACGGGGTTCTTGGCGGTGATGTGTATCAACCGTTCGACCGCTGGAATGACCGCTTGGCTCGGCAACGATCCCAATGTGGCCCAGTGCGTGTTCACCACCGTCACCAACCATCGGCACAACTTGCGGTACTCCTCCACCGTGGCCAACAGCAGCACCCGCTGTTCGGCAGTGGGAGTCAGCGTCCAGCGATCGGTGCGAATGAGTTGGGGTGCCTTTTTCAGTAAGATGGATCGATTGTATCCTCTCTCCGGGTCTCCGGTTGACTCGAATGGGCCAAGCCAAGGGCATTGAACCCTTGGATTGCCCTCGTCTTGACTCCACCCTGCTGCCGCGAGGATGGAGAGGGCGACAAATTTTGTTCAATTCCCATCCCTTAGCTACAGGTATTGTGTTACAAATGTTGTGACAGTCGCAAGGCTAGGGCCACCAACGTCCGCACTGGGTTGGCTGTAGAACTAATGGGCATCACTGACATATCGCAAACATACAGCCGATCCGTCCCCACCACGCGCAAATCATCATTCACCACTGAGTCAGACGCAAAATTCGCATCAAGCCTGGGTCGATACGGCATTCGTAAACTGCCAGCGGCATGATGCACCGTTCCCCAGCCAAATCCTTTTCCGTCCTGACCATACTGACCATCGGGCTTGGCGACTTGGCCATTGTCACTAAATTGGCTGAAAATCTCCCCTGTAACCTGATTGAGAACGCTCCAGACCTCTGGGATACTCTTCTGCCATCCTGCTAACGCCGGGAACCGCTCACCCGCAAGATAATTGGCCCAACTTTGGTTGCGGAACACCACTTCGGGGACATAACCAAAGGGCGGGGCCGCTTTCACCTGATTGTTTTCATCCAGACAGTTGCCAAAGCTAAATTTGATATCAATTCGCGCTCCTGCCCCCGTGGGTCGTGGCCCAGCTTCTGTGGGATCATTCTCCCGCAGGTGCCAGTACTCGTGATTGATATTCATCTCAACGTTGAAGGGATAGCGAATTTGGTTGTTGGCATCCCGCCGCCCACGGGAATAAAACACAATCTTGGCATGGTCATCCTGATTGAGCGGCACATTGCTGATGCTGGTGGCAGAGGTGCTGATTTCCGAGGTGGTCGGATGGTCCGTCAAGCCACGACCTACCAGATCTTGCACCGCTTGGGGCAAGGAAGAATAGAGACTGGAACGCCGCAGGAGTTTGGGACTCTCGATGGAACCCGCTGCCAGGATCACCTTCCCCGCCTTAAAAATCCGGGCCTCACCCGTCTGGGTGTCACGGGCAAATACTTCCATGTGACTGTTATGATTCTGCACATCTTCCACAAAATGATTGCAAAGCAGGTGCAGACCGGAACCATTGCCTTGAGTGTCTCCTGGGGTTAGCCCAACTTGGTTCACCAACAATTCAGCCGTATTGAATACCCCAGTCGGTTCTGTGAAAAACTGCTCCTTGGGGGTGCCATCGGCTTCCAAGTAGGGCTGGTGCAGGGCGCGGGGCGTTTCCTCAATAATGAAATCCTCGGCCAGCGAGGACTGATTCAACGCGGCTACCACCTTTTGAGCCGTTGTCCCCATTGAGCGGGACTCATTCATGATCGCACCCGCTTGCTCCAGCAGGCCGTTTGCCCCACCCAAATCCTGACGCACGGCTTGAGGAAAGTAATCTAACTCCCAATCCTGCACTGTTGGAATCAGCCCAGACCAGAAGATCGATCGCCCCCCAAAGTTGAGTTGGGGCTTTTCGCCGATGTAGTTTCGGTTGCTGCTGTCGCCAGCTTGCCAGAAGGTATCACAGCCAAAGTGCTGGGCTAGCTTGAAGTTAGGGAAACGACAAAAGTTGTACACGTGGGTGGGATATAGGAACGATCCTGCTTCCAACACTAAGATGCGTTGCTGTGAGCCAAACCGTTCGGCCAAGGCATCAGCCAGCACGCCACCACCAATCCCAGAGCCGACAATGATGATGTCAAAGTCATCCCGTGAGCCAAGGTACTCAATAAACAGGCGCTCTCTCGCCGCAGCATCTTCGGAAACAAAGTTTGCGTATGTAGATGGGTTAAAAGTCATGAGGTTCTCTCTTTGAGGGTTCTAGATTTCACGGATTGGTGTCTTGCACAGAAGCACCATTTAGAATTACTCCGTGGGGTAACTCAATCCGAAACTTGATGGAATACATCCTGACTGGCAATGGGTTGCAGTCATCTGTTGAACAAGACCTGTTGAACAAGACTTAGAAGCAGTGTGGCAAATATTTTTTGAGTTCTACAGTACCCGTCAAGGTAATATTGCCTGAGATGGCCTTGATGGGGTGACAGATGATGGGTTGGTTGATGACTGTTGATGATTGGCGTTTTTCGCGGCATTGGTGATTGGCATTTCTCATAGCGATCGCCAACTCCTCTTGTAGGGGCTTTCCAAAATACCCATCTCGCTTGTGCCGCATTCCCGCCCGTGAGTAAGCGGTCCAAATCTAGGCAAACGATTAGAGCACATAGCCAATGCTGTGAGTGACGGGGCATTTAAACTATTGGCCAATGCTGCTCGATTACCCGATGGGAAGGCTACGCTAAAGCTCGATTTTCGATTTTAATCTTGACCCGACTGACCGATCTTGATCCGGTGTATCTAGGGGCGATCGCATCTTTCACATTGGAAACCACATTGATTGCTGATAAAGTTGGCTTCTTCAGTGTGGACATTAGCCCGGATAATCCACCTGATGGTTTTGACTGGTCGATATTAAAACAAGTAGAACAGTTGTCAAAATGCGATCGCCTTTTACTTGTCACTCGGATTGTTAACCGTTTGATGGGTTTGGTTGATGTGATGATGCCCAGTGAATCTAAGAGGGTTGCGTGAGTGATGAGTTTGATGAGTCTCTATTGGATCAGTCTAAAGATACTGCTTCATTATGCGGAGTTGCTCAAGCTTAATTATGAGAACCACCAAACGTTTGCCAAAGGCATAGAGTAAGAGTTGATTTTTAACCCGGTCATGTTGCCGGGTTTTCTTGTGGCGATCGCCCTTTCAACCGTATGGGCAGTAGTGGGGGGCTATGTCATTGGATACTTAGCCAAAAAGTATAAGGTAGTTGTGGAACTCATTCTTGTTTCCACAGAGCCAATTTCGTCTTGTTCTATCAGCAAATAAACGTACTAGGTAAGGTCAGCTTCATCTGGAACAATTGGCCTTTTTTCATTAAAATTAGATTTTATTCATAAAATGCATATTTTCCCATCAGAGAATGTTGCTGGTTTGCAAGAGTAGGGCACTATACGTTTAAGGACTTCTACTTTACTGTCAGCGGAGACCGGATGATGGCAGACAGACTATTGCAACTTGATGATGTGCGGCATACAAACACCCCTGAAGCGATCGCTACATTGTTTCGGAGGCTGGGTTATACCGGGGTTGAGGATGCTCAACCGATCGACATTGAGGATTTGCAGTTGTCAGGGCGGAGTATGAAGGCAGTTGAGCAAGCGTTTTTGCTGGCTGACCATAAACAAGGGAATGACTCGCTACAGGTGATGTTGTTTCAGCTTCAGGAAAGTGAATGGGAAGCCCCCAGTATTGCTAGTAACCGGATGAAGGCGATCGCCACTGCCACGGGGAGGGTTAAACCATGATTGCCGTGCAACTCCATCTCGACGACCTTTACCGGGTTGATTCCGCCACCGAAATCGCTCAACTCTTCCACACCCTTGGTTACGATGCTTCTGCCCAACACCTCGCCATCGCTGACCTCAACCTCAGCGACACCGTTACCAACAGACTCCAATCCGCCTACCTAATTGCCAGCGATGACCAAGAACTAGACAGCCTCCAAATCATCCTCTTTCAAGTATCAGCCCTACTCTTCAACCAACCTCAAGCCCTCAAACGCAAACTAGAGAGCATTGCCCGATCCCTCCTGCAACGCCCCGCCAACTATCTACTGATTGCCACCGCCAACTATCGGCAACTGCTCATGGTTAGTCCCAGCAAAACCATGAAGCCCAACTACTCCGGGTTTATCATCCACTGCTCCTTCCTCTCGATCGATTGTGCCAACCCCTCTATTTACGATCGCAACTGGCTACAGAAACTGGCTCTCGCAGGACAATCCCCCCGCACCCAACAGCAACAACAGCAAAAGGTCATCATTGATGCCAACATCTTCAAAAAAGCTCAAGGCAAAACCCGCCCCCTAGATTCTGTTGGTGTCTACCTCCAAGAAATTGCCCGTTATCCTCTGCTCAAACCCTACGAAGAAATTGAACTGAGTAGACAGGTTCACGCACAAGGTGGCAAACAGGCCAAAGACCGCCTCATCTGTCACAACTTACGATTGGTCGTGAAGGTTGCCAAAGAATACCAGGGAAGGGGGTTAGACCTGCAAGACCTGATTCAAGAGGGCAGCGTAGGGCTAATTCGAGCCACGGAAAAATTCGACCCCACCAAAGGCTATCGCTTTTCCACCTATGCCTACTGGTGGATTCGTCAAGGCGTGACACGGGCGATCGCCAACGATGCCCGTATTATTCGCCTACCCATTCATTTGATTGAAACTATTACCAAGGTCAAAAAGATTGCGAGAAGTCTACAGGAGAACGGCAATAGACCACCGACTATTGAGGCGCTAGCAAAAGCAACGGATAAGACACCTACAGACATCAAAAAGCTGCTGAGATACCAACAATCAACCCTCTCATTAGATGTCAAACCCAAAGGCATCAGTGATACAGCATCACTGTTTGATGCGATCGCCGCTCCCTATCCC
>JBFRWC010000073.1:0-7126 GCA_051439365.1 Leptolyngbyaceae cyanobacterium | reverse complement strand
CCATGATCTCAAACCTAAATAGTGTTAGAGGCGCGAACCCTAAGCCCCCAAAGAGTTCGCCCTCTGTCTTTATCAGACAACTATATAGTAAGCTATCCATCTTCAGATCACTTCCCCCAAGCATATCCCCCAATCGCATGAACCCAAATTTGGTATCGTATGCATCCAAGCCGGAACCGCTCTCATCGGTTACGATCAAAGGGCAGGCTCTCGTGGGGGGCAAGCAACCCCTTGATGTTGTATGAACCCGACTTCGGCCCATCAGCGGCAAGTACGATCGCCCCAGAACGTCTGGCAGCGTCGTTTACGCTATTTTTATCTCCGGTTTGTGCGGTTACGAGGTGGTGCGGAGGCGATCGCCAGAGGCATTGCTGCGGGGGTGTTTGCCGGATGGTTCCCTCTGTTTGGGTTCCAGACCATTATGGGCATTGCCCTCGCGACCCTGCTTAAGGGCAATAAACTCATGGCAGTGGCGGCGACCTGGGTGAGTAATCCTTTCACTTACGTGCCCATTTACTATTTCAATTTTCGGGTGGGGCAACACCTGTTGGCTGGGGTTGGCGTGGAAGCAGAGTTGCCAGAATGGTCAGTCTTGCAAGATATTTTGACGGAATCGGGTTGGGATGCCTTTTCCCAATTGGCGGCATTTGGGGGCATTGTTTCCGCCGCCCTCTTTTGGGGCTGTTTTTCAGTGGGCTTGGTGAGTGCGATCGCCGCTTATTTTCTGGGACTCTGGTTCGTGCAACGGCGGCGCGATCGCCCAAAGATGCAGCGCGATCGCCCCTAGCCCGGAACCCCATTTTTTTGTTTTTGGGACAAACTGGGGATCATGATGGAGAGCGAGATCCCCGGTTTGTCCCAAAAACCGGGGATCTTTAAGTTTGGGAGGATCTGATTTTGTTTAGACTTTGTTATGTTTTCCCATCTCCCTTCATCACTGGCCGTTAAAATTAGGGAAAAAAGTTTCTACTCATAGAATATTTCCTAATGAAGCAAGAGACACCACCGATTCATCTGACTCAGCAAGCACTGCTCAATCACATTACGAACCGGATTCGCCAATCTCTAGACCTCCAAAGTGTACTGGAGGCCACGGTTGAGGAAGTCCGGCAGTTTTTGGGCACGGATCGGGTCAAAATCTATCAGTTTCAACTGGATGGACACGGGCTGGTGATGGCGGAATCGTTGAATGAGGAACAACTGCCCTCCTTGTTGGGGCTGAACTTTCCGGCTGACGATATTCCTCTCTATGCGAGGGAAATGTTTTTACAAGCTCGGCAGCGAGTGATTACGGATTTGGTGAATGAGCGCGTGGGTCTTAGCCCCATTCGTGAGGTGAGTCCGGAAGCGGTCCCGTCGGACTACTTGGGGGACGCTCCGGTAGATGGGATTGCCTATCGGCCCGTCGATCCGTGCCATGTGGAGTATCTGCACAGCATGGGGGTGCAATCCTCCGTGGTGGTGCCGATTGTGATTGATGTGGTGGAAGGGGCGGCGCTCCCGTCCAGTAGCCAGTTAACCGCACCACCACTGGCTTCCCTCCCGCAAAATACCTTTCTGTGGGGCTTATTGGTGTCTCACCATGCCACCCCCCGGTCTGTCACCATTGAGGATCTGACCTTTATTCAGGCGGTGGTGGATCAGTTGGCGATCGCCATCACCCACACGATGCTGCTGCGTCATTTCCGGGAAGAGGCCCAGCAAAAATCGGACATTGCCAAGATTATTGGGTTGATGCAAGATGAAAACCTGAGCAATCTGCAAGTGGCCTTGGACGAAACCATCAAGCTATTTCAGGGCACGGGGGGGCGGCTTTACTTGCCCAAACAGCCCTATCGGCCCTCATTGGCAACCCCGCCGGACTCTGATGATCCGCAAATTTATGTCTGTGGGACTCAACCCGATTTTCTCTCACCGGATGAAGCTCGGCCCATCGAAGAAAACTTATTGTGGCAACGGTTTTTGACCTCAGTGATTCCCTCCCAGAATCCCCCACCTACATCCCAGGGAATAACCGTTCCAGAGAATGGGATCGACTATCTCTCGACGGTGAAACAGGTGCCCCAATCCTGGTCGGTGCCTTGGATGCGAGCCGCCTATGCCTTGCCCCGCTCCCATTCTTACCAAAATGACTACCCGCGAGCTTGGGCCATTCCCGATATCTACCAGGAGCCATTGTGCCGTTCCCTTGTGGGTGCGTTTCAGGAGACGGACATCCGTGGCCTTTTGATTTTGCCCTTTCATCTGGATAAACAGTTGGTGGGGTGCCTGACCGTTTTTCGGACCGGGGTGGACCAGGAAGTGGTGTGGGCCGGAGAGTTTACCCCGGACAAGCGCCAGTTATTTCCTCGCCAGTCCTTTGAGGCTTGGCGACAAATGAAAGAGGGGCAGGTGAAACCGTGGACAGATGGGGAAGTGCGGTTGGGGCAGGCGATCGCCGAACGGTTTGCTACGACGGTGAAACAGTATCGTCTCTATGAGGAGGTGGCGGTTCTCAATGACAAACTAGGGGCCGAAGTGCAAGCGAGAACCGAGGAGTTGCACCATGCCGAGGTGATGGCCCGTCAACAACAGGCGATCGCCACCATCCTCGCAGCCCTGCAAACCACCTCTGATGTCGTCAGTATTTTTCGCACAGCCATCCATGAAGTCCGCCAAGTCATGGACCTGAACGACGTGACCCTCTACCGCTTTGACGATCAAGGGAATCCCGAAACAACGGAAATTTTTAGCAGCGTTGCCCCATCCTGGTCCCCAGCAGAGCTGGCCATTCGGGATATTTGGGCCATTAACTGTAATACGGCTGACCCCAGCAGTTGTTGCCGTTTGAACGATTCCGTTTTCGGGGGCAAGGTGGTGAACGACATCCACACCGTCCATTTAAAATCGGACCATCTTCGCAGCCTAGAACAGCACCATATCCGGGCCTTTATGATCATCCCCGTGGTAGTGAGGCAACAGTTATGGGGACTGTTTTGTGTCTTCCAACAGGATACGCCCCGGCATTGGACTCAGACGGAAATCAACTTTGTTACCCAAATTGCGGCCTATTTGGGGGCAGCGCTCCAGCAGGCTGAGTTGTTTGCCCTAACCCAGCAACAAGCAGAGCGGGTGCCGCTGATGCTGAGCCAACAGGAAACGATGTCGGAAGTGATTGGCAAAATTCGGGAGTCCCTGGATCTCACCAAGATTTTTGCCACCACGACCCAAGAGGTCCGGCGGCTGTTAACCGTGGATCGGGTGTGCATTTTCAAATTTGATCCCGATTCCAACTGGAGCCTAGGGGCGGTGGTGGCGGAAGATCGCAATCCTGCGTTTGTGGCCGCCCAGTCGGTGATTGTGGAAGACCATTGCTTTGGGGAGCGCTATGCCCAGCAATACGAGTTGCACCGGATTTTTGCGGTGGCGGATATTTACGAGGCGGGGTTTCAGCCTTGTTATGTCGAAACGTTGGAACAGTTCCAAATCCGGGCCAATTTGGCGGTGCCCCTGCGCCAAAAGGCGGGGTTATGGGGGTTGTTGGCGGTGCATCAATGTTCTGGTCCCCATGAGTGGCAAGAGTGGGAAATTCAGTTTGTCGAACAAATTGCCACCCACTTGAGTGTGGCGTTGCAACAGGCAGAACTCTTCCAGCAGGCCGAGGCGGCAAAACTCGCGGCTGATGCGGCCAATCAAGCCAAAAGCGAGTTTTTGGCCACCATGAGCCACGAACTGCGGACTCCTCTCAATGCCATCCTTGGTTTTTCCGAAGGGCTGCAAGATGCCATTTTTGGCGAATTGACCGCTGGCCAAACGGAGGCGATCGCCACCATCGAACAGAGCGGCAATCATCTGCTGGCCTTGATTACCGATATCCTGGACCTGGCCAAAATCGAGTCCGGGGAACTGGTCCTCGACCCCGTTGCCGTAGATTTTGCCGAGGTTTGTGTCGCCTGCCTCCAATTTATCCAGCCCTTGGCCCAGCGCAAACAAATCGAGTTGGTTTCGGCGATCGACCCTCTGCAAGTGCCCGTGATCGTTGACCCCCTGCGGGTACGCCAATTGCTGATTAACTTGCTCAACAACGCCGTCAAGTTCACTCCCAAGGGCGGTCGCGTCACCCTCACCACCTGGATTCATCCCGACTCCCACACCCTTGAATTTCAGGTCGAGGACACCGGAATTGGCATCGCCCCAGAGGATATCCCCAAAATTTTTCAATCCTTTGTCCAATTGGATAGTCGCCTCAATCGCCAGTATGAAGGTACCGGACTAGGGCTGTCCCTCGTCAAGCAGTTGGTGGATGCCCAAAACGGCACCATCACCGTCAATAGCGTACCCGAACAGGGAAGCTGTTTCCACGTCACTCTCCCTTACACCCCAGTTGTCCTCGCCTCAGAGGAAGAGGAGGCAGTAGCCGCTGCCGAAAATCAAGTTGCGCCTGCCGCGTTACTGTTGGCTGAACCCCAGCCTGTCACTGCTGATGCGCCCGTGGATGATGGTCCCCAATCGGAGACAACCCCTCAATCTGAACCCATCAAGGAGGCGAAGGTTAGCTCCCAAGCCGAAGACAACACCGAGACGGGAAGCGCGAACCCGGGCTGGTTGATTCTGCTGGCCGAAGACAATGACAGCAATGTGGAAACCTTTGTCACCTATCTCACCCACTACCAGCACCACGTCATTGTCGCCCAAGACGGCGAAGAAGCGATCGCCCTAGCCCAGAGCCATCGCCCTGACATTATTCTGATGGATATCCATATGCCCAACGTGGACGGAATTGAAGCCATTCAGCAAATCCGTCAGATCCCTGATATTCAAGCCATTCCCATCATTGCCCTCACCGCCCTCGCCATGCCTGGAGACCAAGAGCGCTGCCTCGAAGTAGGGGCCGATCGCTATCTAGCCAAACCCGTCAAACTGAGGCAACTGGGCACCGTCATCAACGATCTCTTACAGCAGGATGCGTCCTGATCGCTCTGGAATTGCCTTCGACAAAACACCATTTGCCTCCATCCCCTTGCCCCTTGCCCCCAAAATGGGGGAAGGGGAACCAGAATCTAACAGTTTTCCGCGCATTCCTACTCACGGTAACTGCGGCGCAACTGGGTCACTTGGTCGGCCAGGTCCATGATGGCCGTAGGAATTTCTGGCCCAGTCAGAGCCACATCCACATGACTCGGACGCTGCTTCAGAAACCGCAACACCTCCGCCAGCGGAATCAGGTCCAACGAGACCGCGAGACTGAGTTCATCTAAAACAACAAAAGAATACTGACCGTCATGAACCACCGTTTGCACATGGGTCCACAGATCAAGCAAAGCCGTTCGTTCATGGGACTCCACCTCAGGCGTGGTGATACAGCGTGAAAGGTCGCAGCGGAGCCAAGTCAGGTTTTGGCCCAGATGCACCGGATGGTTCGGACCTTGATCAATCCCTCCCTTGAGAAACTGGGCAATCAACACAGACGTGCCTTGCCCCGCTTGTTGCAGCGCTTGGGCCATGACGTGGACAAAAAAATGACGGTGGGGGGAAGCGTAGACCTGAAGCATCCCTTCCACGAGCTGGGGGAAGCGAGGATGGGCGGGAAGTGGGCGATGATCTAGGGCAGAAAGTTGGGAAACCATACCAAAAACTCATGAAGCCAATTGTGGCGTTGACTAAAACGGAGCAATCTCTAAAAAGTAATGAACCCTGTGTAGGCTGGGTTACGCTGTTGCTAACCCAGCATCATGGATCTCATTTTTCTGAGAAATAGCCTAAGAGAGGGGAATCAGAATTACAAATCAATCTCAGCAAAGGACTAAGGCCATTTCTTGTAAAAGAATTACCAACCTGTGGTGCGTTACGCTGGCGCTTTTCTGGTATGCCCTTTGGGCTATACAGCACCCTACAGCGGTATATTTTTTCTCGGAAATCACCTAATCCAATCAAACTATTCATCAAACCAAACCATTTCACAGCAGACCCCTAAAGGTATAGCACCAATCATTCGAGGGGAGCGCGATCGCACAGGACAACCCCTGATTACAGTCCATGTGCAAATTGAGATATATCTCAGCAATTGTTAACGATAACGGGGGATGGGAAGGAGCGATCGCCTCTTTCCCCTCTATTCTATCGAACCACAATCAGAATATAGCGTACCTATTCAAGGTTTCACCAAAGTAAACGCTACATGTAATGGCTTGATCTAATTTGTGATATTTGATTACTCTAAGTTATAAATGGCAATATTCTGTTAGAATTTTCCCGGTTATCTCAAGAATGACCCCCCCTAGGGGGATTGTGCTTTGAGGGTAACTATCATTTCATGGCAATACAACTGCAACGGCGCAAGATTGGGAGTCCAACCTGTCTTGGCCTTACACCATGACAGGTTGGACTCATGCTTTGCAGCCCTCATGCTTTGCAGCCCCCAATGTCCCCTATCAACACCACGGAAAGATACCATGACGATTCACTGCTTTACGTCTCGCCCCGTTTTCCCCTTATCAGGTCGGTTGAGTTGTGGTCTAGGGTTAATGGCCTGTGCCCTTTTGGTGGGGTGTTCCCCAACCGATACCACTGATCCTTCCTCAACAGAAAGCGGAACGACAGCGGCTGGCACAGGTTCACTGACTCTGACGGCCAATGGCGAGGATTTTGTCCGCCAAGGCTTTGAAACGAAGGATGGTTGGGCGATCGCTTTCGATCATCTTTACGTGACCGTGACCGAGGCTACTGCTTACCAAACCGATCCCCCCTATGATGCCAAAGCCAGCGACGATCTGGACCCTAGCACGGCAAAAGTGGCGCAAGTGTTGGTTGATGCGCCCCAAATGATTGATTTGGCGGCAGGAGAGGCCGACGCTGACCCCATTGCTGTCACCACTCAATCGGTTCCCAGCGGACGATACAATGCGATCGCCTGGTCTATTGCCCCGGATCAAGCCAATGGCAACGACTATTCCATCCAATTGGTCGGAACGGCGACAAAGGGCGATCGCACTATTCAATTTGACCTGGGCTTAGACCCCAGGTTTCGCTACACCTGTGGTGACTTTATTGGGGACAGTCGCAAGGGCTTCTTGGACCCTGACCAGTCCGCCGATTTGGAAATGACTCTCCATTTTGATCACATTTTTGGCGATGGAGAAGCCCCAGC
>JBFRWC010000072.1:0-5847 GCA_051439365.1 Leptolyngbyaceae cyanobacterium | reverse complement strand
CTCCCGACCCCACGCCAGCGCCGACTCCCGACCCCACGCCAGCGCCGACTCCCGACCCCACACCAGTGCCGACTCCCGACCCCACGCCAGCGCCGACTCCCGACCCCACACCAGTGCCGACTCCCGGCCCCACACCAGCCCCATCTCCGACCCCATCCCCGGTTCCATCCCCAACTCCTAGCCCTATCCCCGCTGACCCAGAATTGGATACTGATGGTGATGGCATTCCGGACGTTGAAGATTTGGATGACGATAATGATGGGATTCCAGACATCATCGAAGAAAATAACGATTCTAGATGTAAGGACGATGATGTCCCCGACAGCCTTGACCTAGATTCTGATAATGATGGGATTCTGGATATTATTGAAGCTGGACATGGAGCGATTGATGCGGATGGTGATGGTCGTGTTGATGGTCCTGTTGGCACAAACGGTTTGCTAGATGCCCTAGAAACCTCCCCTGACAGCGGTTTCATTAACTATAATGTGTTCAATACAGACGGCGATCGCTTGCTGGATTTCCAAGACCTCGATTCTGACAACGATAGCATCACCGATGTTGAAGAATCGAATGGGAGTGATCCAGATGGGGACGGTTATATTGGCACCACGCCAGTCACCGTGAATGCAGATGGAGTGGCTACGACGGTTGATCCCGCCGTAGGAGGAACCCCTACCGTTCCACCCGATACCGATGGCGATTTGTTGCCAGATTTCCGCGATCCGGACAGTGATAACGATGGTATCTTTGATGTCCGCGAACGAGGCGGTCCAATTGACCACACTGTCGTTGATCCAGATGGCAACGGCGTGGTTGAAGGAGAAGATAGTGAACCGGATGGGATTACCGATAGCGTTGATGGAGCCGTGGGACGTTGTGGGACTGATTTATCTGTCAACACGGTGCCTGTGGATAGGGATGGCGATGGCATTCCGGACTATCGCGAACTGCCCGAGACGATTGTCGGGAGAGAACCGCTCGACACGCCTACCGAAGACGAACGGCCCGAAACGATTGTTGGGGGCGAGACGATTCCAGGCCCTAGGCGCGATCGCCTGTTTGGCTTTAGCGACACTGATCCACTTGTAGGCGGCAACGAAGACGACATCCTCAAGGGTGGAAGTAACCGAGATGTAATGCGTGGTGGTGCAGGCCGGGATCTGATGTCTGGCGGTAGCGGCAACGATAAGATTTGGGGTGGCGCTGGCGATGACACGATCAATGGTGGCACAGATAACGATCGGATCAGAGGCAATGGCGGTGATGACATCCTCATTGGTGGTCAGGGGAACGACCGTATCCGAGGAGGGGGCGGTAATGACACAATCAGTGGAGGAGATGGCAAAGACCGCCTTCGAGGCAATGGTGGCCAGGATGAAATTGACGGTGGCGGAGGCGACGATCGCATCAACGGGGGTAAAGGAAAAGACGAGATTCGGACGGGTCAAGGGAATGATGTCATTACCATCAACTCCACCAAGGATATGGGTGATGTTGTCACTGACTTTTCCCGGCTTTTCGATACCCTTGATCTAACACGGCTCAATGGTGGCGTGGACTCCTTCGACGATTTAACCCTGGAGGCAAGGCAGGGGGATGTCCTTGTGAAGAATCCTCAGGGACGGCTCATTGTTCAGCTAAATGATATCAAGGTTACAGATCTGAGTGAGGATAACTTTAGATTCTAAACACCTTGCCCTGAAGCGCAAAGCGCTTTGACATTGGTCTCGGAACTTAGCAAGTGAGGGATATGATCCCTCACTTTTTTTATGCCTAGATGCTTTAAGTTAGGATAGCCGCACTTTTGTTGGGGTGCCTTGCACTCTCACAAAAATATCCTAACCAATACGTGAGTTCGACAGGACATCAATTGGCCCCCATCCCCTAACCCCTTGCCCCCAAAATGGGGGAAGGGGAACCCAACCCTAACGAGTTTCTAGGCGTTTCTCCCCTCTCCCTCCCAAAACGGGAGAGGGGCTGGGGGTAAGGGCGGATCGCCTGCATCGAACTCACGTTAACCAATGGAGCGATCGCTATCCAGACGATGATCGGCAGGGATGAAGAGTCGATGAGTTGCCAGACCCATATCAAGTTCCCCCTAAACTCCATGCGTGTCTTGTCAACAAGCGATCGCCTACATCCTCCTTCGCAAATCGCAACATTTTACGTTTTATCGTAATCCCCAAGTCTGACCGTGTAGTCAAGCCACAACACCGATGAATAAAAGGACGAATAAAAGGACACCAGTCCTTAGCCCTCAGTTATTTCTATCATTCCTATTGAATAGAGTCTAAAGTTACACATGATCTCTCAAATCAAGCCTCTTTTCTCGCAGATTGCGTGTTTGCCTAAACCTATGGCTCTACAGCCCATCCCTGCTACTGTCCTAAAAATCACGGTTGGAGCCGCTGCTGGAGTTGTCTTATCAAGCGGATTGGGGTTTGCCCTGCCCTTGTCTAACGGCTCAGTCTCGAATACCAACTCGACTAAAAATGTCCCCTACATGCCTCCTCCTGACGCGGGTACTCCAATATCTACGGGGGGAACCGGGAGTCGGGGATGCAAAGCAAATCGTGAGTTACCCAATATGGTTGCTCTAGTGGGACATGATCATCTCCTACGGACAACAAGCGATCGCCCCACATTCTGGGTCTATCTCCCCACGACATCAGCCGAGGCGTCCAACGGAGTACTTTCAATTCAGCTAGGAGACGATGAGATCTATGCTGGTGAATTTACCTTAGCGACAACACCGGGAGTTGTGGGTGTCGTTTTACCCGATAGCGCCCCGCCACTGTTGGAGGGGCAAGAGTATACCTGGTTAATCGATATTGAATGTATGGCAACAGATATATCTGGCTCATCAGACCGTACAGAGGTATGGGGTTCCGTACAGCGGGTGGCAGTCTCAGACAACCTGATGAACGATTTGGAGAATGCCCAACCAGGGTTGGAAACAGCCATAGCCTATGGCAAACACCATATTTGGTATGACTTGCTAACAGAATTTGCTCGTCTCCGTTTGGAAACTGGAACCAATGCTGAGTTAGAGACCAGTTGGAGCGAGTTATTGAGTGATACGGTCAACGTTGGGTTGACGGAATGGGCGAATGAGCCGTTGGTTTGGGAAGTAATAGCCAGAGAAGAGGCTAGGACTACAACCAGTTCCCCACCAGAATAAAGGGTGCCCAACGATTGGGGCGGTTGTAGAAGGTTCTGGGGTTGGCGGCAAGAAATGACAGTTGGACATTTCGCAGCGCTTCAGCCTTGGTGACTTGAGGATTGGTCAATTCTCGATAAAACCGCACCATAAACTCGGCGGTGGATGCATCGTTGACTTGCCAGAGAGTGGCAAGGGTACTACGGGCACCGGCACGAATGGCAATGCCGGCCAATCCTAGGGCGGCTCGACTATCCCCTGCTGCTGTTTCACAGGCACTCAGAATCAAGAGTTCAATCGGGTTTTCAGCCGATTGTTTGGGATCGGTGACGCTGAGGAGAACATCCATGTCCTGGGCAAAGATGGGCTGTTGCCAATCCAAAATGAAGGTCTGCTCTGGGTTAGAGCTAAAGTTACCGTGGGTCGCCAAATGCACTACGTTAAATGGCGTAGTCTCCAGACCCTCTTGGATTTTAGCTTGCAGGAAGGTCTGATCCCTCAACATTTGGTTATCCGGAACCGTAATGCTGATGTCTTCTAGTTCTTGCAGGACGTTTGCGAGGGGGCCAAAGCCAAAATCATCAAAGCTGGGGGCATCAGCGGTTCCTCCTAGCAATACGTTAAGAGCTTGACGTTCCAAGGGTTGGGGGTCTAAGAGTTGAAGACCGGGAGTGACGGCGATCGCGTACCGTTCCACCAAATAGTGTTCGCCATCATAGAGGACCGACATAGGTAAGTTACGCAGGGGACCATCCAGCACGAAGGCGAGGGTTTTAACGATGCTATCTTCACGATTAGCGGCAAGGTCCAGTTCTTGCTCAAAGGGACGAATCAGCCAGTCGTAAAGCCTCTGGGACTGGGCTTTAATCCGGCCTGTTGCGGTTCTCGCCAGTCTCAAGTCTTCGTCGAGTTCGGCAGCAGCCTGAGTGACTCGGCTGTCAGACAAGGGTTGTCCCATGTGGATCAAAGTTGGAGTGTCAGAGGCAGTCCCTTTGATCGTGGTTGACTCTGGGGGGAGTTGCAGCACGACTTCCAGGCGATCGCGCAACAGAATCGGGTACAGCACCGCTGCATTGGGATCGACGGTTTCCAGGTTGACGGCTTGGGGCTGGGCACAGGCATCGCGGAAAAAGTTATCCAGTTCTGCCAATTGCAGCGCTTCAATCACATCACGGGCCTGCACCATCTGAGCCTGATCTGGGGTTTGCTCCCGCAGCAGCAGGTCTACCAACTCCCGGTAAACGGGTTCGACTTGCTCCCGAAACGAGAACTGGACATCAGGATTGAGGGCCACTAGGTCGGTACGAAGGGTTTTCAAGGTGGCTACGGCTTCACTGTAGTAGCGAATGGCGGTGGCTTGGGCGGGTGGCAGGGATAGCGTCGTCGCTGGCGATGCCGTTGTTGTTGGTGATGTCTCAGAGGGTGATTGCTTTCCAACCAATCGGTTGTTGACATCGGCTTCAGCTTGAATAATCCGTCCCATTTGCCATTGCCACTGATAAGCCAGATCTGAGGCTCGAATTGCCTGGGATTTTCGTAGGGCTGTATTGGTCAAGGATTTGGCCAATTCCCATTCTTGTCGAGATTCATACCAACTTCCCAGAGTACCCGTAGCATGGGCGATCGCCCGTTGATCATGCAAGGATTCCGCTTGGGCGATCGCTCCTTCTAGGGTAGTCTCGATTTGGTGCTGATAGTCTCCGTCCAGCTTCATCAAGCGATGGGCAAAATTAATCTGAGCGTAGATAGCACGACGACCTGTTGGTAGTTGAGTGATGACCTGAGCAATGTGGCTGATCAGATCTTGGGATTGGAGAGCTTGGCTTATTTGCCATGAAGGTTGGTTAGAATCCAGCATCAGACTCAATTGGTTGAGCTGGGCTTCGACTTGGCTGAGGGGAGAGACAGCAGTGGTGATGGCATTGTCGTAGTAGCTGAGGGTCACTTGGCGGTGTTCACGGGCAGCAGTGGGGTCTTTGAGAGCGATCGCACGGGCAGCGGCAACTCGCTCGGTGTTCCCAAGGCTGAGGTAGAACTGACTGATGATCGATGATAGGTTGAGGGATTGAGCTAGGGAAAGTCCAGTGGTGAGGCGATCGCGGGATGTGGCTAATTCGCCCCGCAGCCGCAGCAGATTGCCCAGATTGAGTAAGGCATTGACCTTAACAGGGGAGTCGGGCAAGGTTTGCATCTCAGCGGTCACGGTGTCAAGAATCTGGCTGGCACGGCGGTAAAGTCCCAAGGATTCCAGGGCTTCTATTTGGTTGACCCGACTGCCGATACTCCCCGGAATGTCTTCAGCCGCTAGGTAATCTTGTTCGGCAGCTTCCCAACTGGTGAGGGCGGCTTGAGCTTGTCCCGTCGCAAAATACAGGTGGCCTTGGGCGTTGAACGCTTGGGCACGAATCCGTAACGGAGGATTGGGCAAGGTTGCCAGCAGGATAAGGCTTTGGTCGATGGCGGTTTCAGCGTCGTTCCATTGGCCCAGCTTTTGCAGTGTCAGGGATTGGAGGGCTAGAGCCTGAGCCTGGTTGGGGCGATCGCCCTGTTCTTCATAGGCTTGAGCGGCTTGGTGTAGTTGTTGGTTGGCTTCGCTGTAGCGTTGGGCATTGTAGAGGGATTTGCTGGATTGGACGAGGGAGTGGGGAGTGGGGGAGTGGGAGAGTGGGGGAGTGGAAGTTGGG
>JBFRWC010000071.1:0-3805 GCA_051439365.1 Leptolyngbyaceae cyanobacterium | reverse complement strand
CGCAGGCATTGAACTGGAGCCTAGGCCGGAGCAACCCACGAGACGGGCCTACGAGTGTTTGGTTCGCTGTTTTGAGCAAGGGTTACTGATCCGGACCACGGGAGATATCATTGCCCTTTCTCCACCGCTGATGCTGCAAAAGTCTCATATTGACCAAATAGTAGACACCCTGGGTCAGGTTTTGGCAACGTTGCCCTAAGCGAAATTGGGTTGTTTTTTGGGAGTAAAATGATTTTTTCTTGACTATTTTTGCCAATTATTTCTCTTACATAAGTTTTTCGGCTAAAAGTGTTAATCTCGTTACAGTAACTAGCCTTATAGAAAGTTTATGCAAGTTTAAAAATAGCTGAAATCATTGAATCATCGAGTTTCCACAGTTCAAGAGGGAAACCCGTCCCTCACAGGGGTATTATTCCACACTGATTAGGGCCACCAAAGCACGCTAGATTAAGAGTGTCAAGCCGTTGTGTCCACTGCGTTTTGTTCGCTGTCCCCACCATCCTCTAAGGGTTAAGTTATGGTTTTTGCCAAGCTTCTGAGACAAGTGGGGGACACTGGCTCAGTCTCATTTACTCGGTAAAGGAACCCAACTCTCATGAACTTTTCTGTTGCCCAAACGTCCACTACTCAAACGATTGAAAGCCGTCTGGATGCTGCACTTAGTCAGGCTCACGAGGCATGTGATCTCGATTCTCGTTCACCCAACTGTGCAACGGCTTGGGATATCGTTGAGGAGCTACAGTCAGAAATTGCTCATCGGCGGGAGGCAAAGCCCATGACTGCGTTTGAGCGGTACTGTGAAGAGAACCCGGATGCAGATGAGTGCCGGATTTATGATGTATAAAGTGGCCTGAAATGATGGCTTGAAGTTATTTCTTTGACTAAGTTTGATTGAAGTAGTTGTCTAAATTAAAGCTGGAACGTAGGAGAATTTTTCCTATATTCCAGCTTTTTCTTTTCGCTATCAGCGGATAGTAACTTGCAGATGGCTAGGGAAGTCGGCTGGGTGTTTCAGCTTGAAACCAGCCTTGTTTCCAGAAGAACATGACGAGGCCGCTGGCGATCGCTCCCATCATGAACAACAACACGGGATAGCTCCACCGCCACCCCAATTCGGGCATATGATCAAAATTCATGCCATACAATCCTGTCAGAAAGGTGAGCGGAATAAAAATTCCGGACACCACCGTGAGCAATTTCATCACTTCATTCATGCGGTGGCCCACAGACGACAGGTACACATCCATCAGCCCTGAGGTCAGTTCCCGATAGGACTCCACCATATCCATCACCTGCACAGCATGGTCGTAACAATCTCGTAGATAGACTCGCACTTCTTCACTAATCAACTGATCCCCATCCCGAATCAGCAGATTCAGGGCATCCCGTTGGGGCCAGATCGCTCGGCGCAGGGCGAGCAATTCCCGCTTCAAGTCGTAGATGGCTTCCAGGGTTTTGCGACTGGGATTGAGCACCACTTCATCTTCCAAGTCTTCCAACCGTTCACCATAATCCTCCAGCACGGGAAAAAAGCCATCAATGATGGTGTCCAACAGGGTGTAGGCGAGATAATCAGCCCCTCTGCGCCGCACTTGCCCCCGATTGTAACGAATGCGATCGCGCACATGCTGAAAGGTATCGACGACCGATTCCTCCTGTACCGTCAGTAAATAAGAGGGACCGAGAATAAAGCTCACCTGTTCGCTAAAGAAGCCTTTCTCATCCTCTGTGGGTGCGACCATGCGGGTAATGATCAGCAAATGCCGATGATAATCTTCCACCTTGGGGCGTTGGGGCACATTCACCACATCCTCCAACACCAGCGGATGCAGATGAAACACCGCTCCCAGTCGCTTGAGGATATCCTCGCTGCCTAGCCCTTGGACATCCACCCAGGACACAGAGTCGGTATCCAAATGTTCCTGGCACACTTCCGGCTCCGTCACCACCGTGCGGCTGGCGCGATCGCGATTGTAGTCAATCAAGATAATCGTGGGGAATTGAGCATCCGGTGGGATCGCCAAGGTTCCCGGGAGACTTCCCGGTTCGTCGGAAAAATAATCATCGATGTAGGAAGAATCATCAGCATCATTGCGATCGCGCTCCTCTTGAGTCGAAAACCATGAGGTTGGGGCAGACGAAGGCGGGACGGGACGGGAGGGGTGAACCATAGAGTCGGGTTGGGCCGGAAAGAGCAAGAAAGAGTTCTGGAATGAGATGAGGGTTGCCACAGAGACGCGACAACGATACTGTCTCTCCAGAAATTCATCCACCTATGGTAAAGCTTCCCCATCCGCCCCAACACAGTTACCCAGCAATGAGAAGAAATATTAAGTTCTGTGTTACATTTGACATAAAGACTGGTGTAAATAAGGCGGATAAATAAGGTATTTTGTCATGATGCGATCGCTCCGGCACATCGGTGTCATCCTGACTCTGGTGTTGGTATTGGTATTAGGGCTAGGGCCACAGCCCAGCTATGCGAAGGGTAGTTCAAGTATGCGCCGTCCCCAGGAAGACATTCGCCAAGACTATTCTGGTGAAGTCATGGTTGGGGCCGAGTTCAACGGGGTCAATTTGCAGGGGGCTGACTTTAGGGGAGCCAACTTAGAAGCCGCCGTTTTTAGAGGGTCTAAGTTGCAAGGGGCTGACTTTAGCGGGGCGGACTTGGCGGATGCTTTCTTTTTCCAAAGTAATTTGGCCGAGGCAGACCTGACAGGGGCTAACTTTGAAGGAGCCTTTTTGATGCAAACGCCGTTCGATGGCGCGACCATCGTAGACACTGACTTTACCTATGCGTCCATTTCCGGAGAGCATCTCAAAACGTTATGCGACATGGCCGAGGGTTACACTAAGGAATCACTCGTCTGTCGCTAAGCCCGACCACTCGGAATCAGATCCCCGGTTTCTCAAAGTTCTCCAAGAAGCCGGGATCTGGGTCAGCAACTGGACTCTGTGTTATTCAGTTTCTTCCCTATGTTTGATCGTCTCCGATTTCTCTGCTTGACTCAGCCCAATCCGACGTTGCCACTGTTTCTGTTCCTGCCAGGGATGGATGGTACGCCGCTATCGATGAACCAACAGTTTGCGGGGCTGAAATCTGCGTTTGATTTACACTGTCTGTCGATTCCCAACCACAACGCCACCCCTTGGCGTGGGTTTGTCGATCAGGTGGTGGCCCATGCCAAATTTGAGCGCCATCGTCATCCTGATCGCCCCATTTATCTCTGTGGAGAATCCTTTGGCGGTTGCTTGGCCCTCCAAGTGGTGGCTGAGGCTCCAACCTTGTTTGCAGGGTTAGTGGTGATCAATGGAGCCTCAGCTTTCAGCCAGCAGGTCTGGCAAGCTTGGATTCCCACGGTGGTGCAACAAATGTCCGTCCCGATCTATCAGTTGGCGGCGAATGTTCTATTACCGTTGTTACTGGATGCAGAACGGGTCACAGCCCAAAACTGCGCTGCCTTGCTGCATGCAATCAAGGGAATTGCGCCGGAGAGCGCGGCTTGGCGACTGTCGTTATTGGCCAAGGCCCAGATTCAGGAGCGATCGCTCCAGGCTTTTACAGCTCCGACCCTGCTGATTGCCTCTGGTCAAGACCAACTATTACCCTCGGTCACAGAAGCTCAGCGCCTAGCCTCCTATTTTAGCCAAGCTGAGGTTGTCACGTTGGCCAAGAGCAGTCATGCTTGCCTCCTGGAAAACGAGGTCAACTTGAGCGATATTCTCCAACAAGCCCATCCCAACTTTTTCGGCTGATATTGTCGGCTGATAAGCTGATTGCCATTTAATTTGCGTGGCTGAACCC
>JBFRWC010000070.1:0-4428 GCA_051439365.1 Leptolyngbyaceae cyanobacterium | reverse complement strand
TTCTTGAGGTCGTGGATCAGTTCCGCCAAATCCTCAATGGAGTAAATATCGTGGTGAGGTGGGGGCGAAATCAGACCCACACCGGGGGTGGAGTGGCGCACCTTGGCAATCCAGGGATACACCTTACGACCGGGGAGCTGACCGCCTTCACCGGGCTTAGCTCCCTGGGCCATCTTAATTTGAATTTCCCTAGCCTGGGAGAGATACAGACTGGTAACGCCAAAACGACCAGAGGCCACCTGTTTGATGGCGCTGTTTTTGGAATCGCCCTGGTCATTGGTCCAGGTATAGCGTTCAGGGTCTTCGCCGCCCTCGCCCGTGTTGGACTTGCCGCCGATGCGGTTCATGGCGATCGCCAACGCCTCATGAGCCTCCTTAGAAATCGAACCGTAGCTCATCGCCCCGGTCTTAAACCGAGCCATAATCGCTTCAACCGGCTCTACTTCTTCCAAGGGAATGGATTCCCGATCCTTGAACTCCAGCAAATCCCGCAGGCGGAAGAACTGCTTGCCGTCCTCATTCACCTTGGCAGCGTATTGCTTGTAAGTCTCGTAATCTCCATCCCGCACCGCTTTTTGCAGCAGGTGAATCACCTCAGGCGAAAACAGGTGTTGTTCCCCTTCCTTCCGCCACTGATATTCGCCGCCCACGTCCAGGGTGGGGTCGATCACATCGCCTTGAGGGAAGCCGCGACGGTAGCGCTTCACCGTTTCTGCGGTGAGGGCTTCCATGTCGGCCCCTTCCAATCGAGAAGCCGTCCAGGTAAAGTACTGGTCGATGACATCTTTGCACAGACCCACTGCTTCAAAAATTTGGGCACCGCGATAGCTCTGGATGGTGGAAATACCAATCTTGGCTCCGATTTTGATCACGCCCTTGGTGACCGCCTTGATGAAGTTCTTCTTGGCGGTCTTAGAGTCCACACCGTTGAGTACTCCTTCATCGATCATGTGGTCGATGCTCTCAAAGGCGAGGTAGGGGTTGATGGCACCGCAGCCGTAGCCGATTAGAGTAGCGAAGTGATGAACTTCACGGGGTTCGCCAGATTCTAGGACAATGCCAACACGGGTTCTGGTTCCAGTACGAATCAGGTGATGGTGCAGTCCTGCTACCGCCAGCAGTGCGGGAATGGGCGCACGCTCCTGATCCATGTCTCGGTCGGAGAGGATGATCAGGTTGTGACCGGAGGCGATCGCTTCATCCGCCCCCTGACAAATCTGGGCGATCGCCTCCGCCAATCCCTCCACCCCCGCATTGGGATCAAAGAGGGAAGGCAGAGTGATCGACTTAAACTCATCCGTCGCCATGTGCTTCAGCTTGGCCAAATCCCCATCACTGATCACGGGCGTTTGCAGCTTCAACAGACGACAACTTTCCGGCTCCGGCTTCAGCAAATTCCGCTCCGAGCCGATGGTCGTCACCGCCGAGGTGATGATCGCCTCCCGAATCGAATCGATCGGTGGGTTCGTCACCTGAGCAAAGAGTTGTTGAAAATAGTCATAGAGCAACTTGGGCCGATTGGACAGCACCGACAGCGGCGTATCCGCACCCATCGCCCCGATTGCTTCCACCCCATTTTGGGCCATCGGGGTCAGCAAAATCCGCAGTTCCTCAAAGGTATAGCCAAAGGCCAACTGCCGCTGATGCAACGGCACCTCTGGTTTCGCTGCCACGTCCTCTGTGGGATTGACATCGGCCAAATCCACCAAATATTTGTCCAACCACTCCCGGTAGGGCTGCTGGCTGACAATCTCTTGCTTCACTTCTTCATCCGAAATAATCCGCCCCTGGTTCATATCCACCAAGAACATCCGCCCCGGTTCCAAGCGCCCTTTTTTCACGACCCGCTCCGGTTCGATGGGCAATACTCCGGCCTCGGAAGCCATGATCACCAAATCATCGCTGGTGACGTAATAACGAGACGGTCGCAAACCGTTGCGATCCAGGATGGCACCCATCACCGTGCCATCAGTAAACGCAATTGACGCGGGACCATCCCACGGTTCCATCAAACAAGAATGATACTCATAAAATGCCTTACGCGCCTCATCCATTGACTCATGGGCTGCCCAGGGTTCCGGGATCATCATCATCACCGCATGGGGTAGCGATCGCCCAGCCAGAGTCATCAATTCCAGGGTATTATCAAAAATCCCGGAATCACTACCATCCATATTGATGATCGGCTGAATCCGGTCTAAGCCATCCCCAAACAGTTCCGACTCAAACATGGACTGACGGGCGTGCATCCAGTTGACATTGCCCCGCAGCGTATTGATTTCCCCATTATGGGCCACGTAGCGATAGGGGTGGGACCGTTCCCAACTGGGGAAGGTATTGGTACTAAAGCGAGAATGGACCAGTCCCAAGGCACTTTCCATCTCCGGATCATTCAAATCCAGGTAATATTTGCCCACCTGCTCTGGCATCAGCATTCCTTTGTATACCAGGGTGCGACAAGACAAGCTAGCCGGATACCAGTACGGATCGATTTTCGTGGGACGAATTGCCGTGTGCGATCGCTTCCGAATCAGATACAGCTTGCGCTCAAACTCCAACTCACTGGTCACATTCGCGCCACAGCGAATAAACACCTGCTGCATAAATGGCTCACTGGCCCGTGCTGTTTCTCCCAACGAAGAGTTATCGGTCGGCACATCTCGCCAGCCCAACACCTGTTGTCCTTCTTCTTGGACAACCTGCTCAAAAATGGTCCGCGCCTTCAGCCGCGCCGCTTCATCCGGCGACGAGTAGATCATGCCGACCCCATACTGTCCCGGTTCCGGCAGCGTAATCCCCTCAGCCGCCGCCACCTTTTGCATAAACTTGTGGGGCATCTGCATCAAAATTCCGGCCCCATCCCCTGTGTTGGGTTCCGCCCCCACTGCCCCTCGGTGATCCAGATTCAACAGAATCGTTAGAGCTTGTTGCACAATATCGTGGGACTTCTGACCCTTTTGATGCACAATAAAGCCTACACCACAGGCATCATGCTCATTCTGCGGATCATACAATCCCTGTTGTTGGGGAATGGTCGGTTTCGTCATGTCTATTTCTATACGCAATTATGATGGCTACGGAAAGCAAGACAGCCCATACATCGCCCCCTACAGACCGGATGCTTACCTTACACCGATCGCTTACTGCGTGCCAACAAACAGAATCAGGGCATGGGTACGATGCTGGTACCACTAGTTACGATGAATTGTCCCCCCTGAAACGGCCAACTAGGACTCCTCTTAAGGAAATTGTCAGATCCCTTCCTAGCCCACATGAAGAAGCCATGACATTTGGAATTAAAATTTACTCTGGGAAGGGCCGATAGCGCTGATGCAGCCTAGATCCAGGGCAGCATCAAGACTCCGTTACAGTTTGCCTACCTTGTTTGAAGAAACGATACAGAACGTGGTGGAGTGTAGGCCATTTTTAAACTTTGTCTCTCCTGGTCACCTTCTAGGGACCGACGTTAGGATAATGAGCATGTAGCTAGTTGCGGAGAGCAACTAGCTTCCACTGCTTATCGTCTCATTGTGTGTTCTACGAAAACTCTGACCCAGAATCGAGGAAGAAAGCCATGCCACTGTCACCACAAACCGTTTGCGACAATCTTGACCATATTGAAGACGTTGATCTCGTTGAGGGAGCCACCTACCGTGAGCAAGCCTACACCGTGTTAACGGATGATGCTGTCAGTACTACGGTCAAAGAAGAGGTGTGTGAGCACCTCAACCGGGCCAATCAATTACAAGCACTCACCACTGTTAATCCAGATGAAAGCTACTAGCTAGGGCTGGGTAACTGGTGCCCAGCTAGAAGCTGGGCACCTTGCTATGATTCCCCGGTTCAAGCAACGAAATCCGACTCCAGTAGGCTCTTTGTTGGGTTACGACACTCTCTAGCCAGAAACGCGATCGCCTCTCATCATTACCACTCACCAGCGGATCGCCCGCCCAATCTATCACCATCTGACAAATGTGAACCCACTCAACTCCTCGATACTAAGTGCTACTCGACTATAGTTTCCTGTCACCAAAAGGCGATCGCGACAATACTGTCATTGGGTTACAGGAATGATTATTATTTCGGGTCATCGAAACCTTTTTGGACATCGATGATGAGCAATGCTGTATTCTCAATCATCATGGCAATTATCTGTGCAATTTAGTTTAAATCTGCTTTTCTTTTGCTTGATAATAAAAAACCTATTGTTCCGAACACTTTATCCAAATCAGTAATCGAAATTCTCAACTTACTTTTGGTGAATTTATCAGACACAAGTTTGCCAAATTGCCACTGAGAAATCGTTTTGCAATCACTAAAAGCCATCAGCCGTTCCTATCATCTTTGCAGCTTAACTAGCCATTCAATACTAAATTAATTGGGTTGTTCCTTTAGCCTAACATTATCTAAACCTCTAAACCTCTATAG
>JBFRWC010000069.1:0-7208 GCA_051439365.1 Leptolyngbyaceae cyanobacterium | reverse complement strand
GAACAACGACGCCCTGGGCGTGTTCAAACTGATAGATCGTGTCCTGTAACTGGCTATCGAGGACGGTGCGATCGGTGACGACGATGACTGAGCTAAACAGCTTGTGCGATCGCTCGTGTTGTCCAGTGTCGTCATACAGGGAGGCCAGTTGGTGAGCGATCCAGGCAATGGAATTGGATTTACCCGACCCGGCGCTGTGCTGAATTAGATAGCGATCGCCCACCCCCTGCTTACGAGTGGCATCAATGAGTTTATTCACCACCTGCCATTGATGGTAACGGGGAAAGATGAGCGTTTCCTTTTGCCGGATACTGCCGTCAAAGCGTTCCTCTTTCGGTTTTTGGAGGTGAAGAAAACGGCCTAGCACCTTGAGCCAAGCGTCGGGTTGAAAGAGCTGTTCCCACAGGTAGGCGGTGGCGTAGATGTTCTCATTTGCGGGTGGCGGATTACCTGCACCTCCGTCAGGGGTGCCCTGGTTAAACGGTAAGAAGCAAGTATCTTTCCCGGCCAGTTTGGTGGTCATGGCCACCTGTTGCTGACTGACGGCAAAGTGGACTAGGGCTCCTCGCTTAAAGGTCAGGAGCGGTTCGGCTTTGCGGGTGAGGGGGTCTTTAATAGGGCGATCGCATCGATACTGGCGTTTGGCGTTTTCGATGGACTGCTTGAATTCGCTTTTGAGTTCCAGGGTGGCGGTGGGGATGCCGTTGACGAATAGCACCAGGTCTAGGCGGGGATTATAGTCGCCGGGGCGAGCATGGGGCGAGTAGGAGACTTCTGGCACGACCCGCAGGCGGTTGGCCTGGTAGCGGGTCTGGGTGTCGGGGTTCATGCTGTGGTCCGGCTTGAAGCTGCACAACTCTACTTTGACCCCCGGTAGTTTGTAGCCGTGGCGCAATACGTCCAGGGTGCCGTTCTTTTCTAGGGCACGGACGGTTTGTTGAATCAGCACATCTTCTGGACCGCTGGGGTTGGTTTTGCAGAGTTTTTGCCAGCGATCGGGCCAAGCGGTTTGGAAATAGGCGAGGAGGTCTTCGGTGTAGAGGGCGGTGGTGGGGTTGTAGTTGGCGGAGGTGCCTACTAGCCAGCCTTGGGCTTTCAGGGCGTCGATGATGTCTTGCTGGAAAGCAGCTTCTTTACTATCTGCCATGATGTTTACCAGTGGGGTTAAGATCAACTATAAGTTCACCTTTTGGTAATCGAACCAGGCATTGATGAAACTTTGCATCTCATACTAGATATGCGGTTGCGTAAGCATGGGGCAACTATAGGGCAACCACGGGGCTGCTACGGGGCAATCATAGGGCAACCACGGGGGGATTGCCCTTACGGGGGATCTATCTTTCCCTGACGGATCGATCGGTTGGGGCGGTGCCCCCGTGCCCGCCCGATACCCACTGGGCGATCGCACGATAGACCCAGACTCAGAAGCGGTAGACGCGGAGGGGGCAACCACGGGGGGATTGCCCTTACGGGGGATCTCGCCTACTCCTACGGGATCACTCGTTGGGGCGGTGCCCCCGTGCCCGCCCTGTATCCCTGAGCTATGGAGGTGAGACGGATTTGGGATGACTGGGATTGAGGGTATCGTCTACCCAGCGCTGAGGATTGGTAGCAATATAATTGCGAATATGATTGAGTGACTGTTCGTTGCGGATAATGTGTTCGTAATAGTTGCGTTGCCAAAACCGTCCTGCGAAGGGTTCCCAGCTTTGATCGTAAACGCCTTTACGATACTGGGCGGTGGTAAAGGATTTGAAGCGATGGACTGCGTCGCCTAAGGTCAAGGGTTGGGCGATCGCCTCTGTAGGACACAAGACAATAATGCCGTGGATATGGTTAGGCATCAGGGTAAAAGCATCCAATTCCACACCCGCATAATGTTGGGGCATTTCATCCCAAACTTGCTGAACCATCCCACCTGCGGGAGAAGGATCTAGGATACCGTTAACCACTTGCCCTAGGAGCGATCGCCGCTGATGAACGCAGATGGTTACGAAATACGCCCCCGCCTGAGCATAATCATATCCTTTCAGACGAATCGATCGACGATGATGGCGATCGGGATCATAACGCATCATGAAGCCCCCTCTAATCTGCGCCCCACCATTATACGTACGGGCGGTGCCCCCGTGCCCGCCCCGTGCCCGCCCCGTGCCCGCCTCAGATGCCCCCGTGCCCGCCCCAATTCCCTAAATCCTACTGCGACATAGGAATCAATCGATCGGGGTCCAGCCAGACATACCAAGGTAAGGGGCGATCGCGCAGGGTTTTCCACTGTTCTCGATACACCTCTGCTTGCAGATGATAGTCCTGGGGAGAGTGGGGTGGACTGTGGAGTTTGATGTAGAGGGTGACACGATGTTGGGTGGCGGTGGTCATTGCAACCCAACCGGGGAACGTGTTGGTTTTAGAGGACCGTCGCGGAAATTCGATGTGATGGGCACGGATGCCCACGTAGCCCACGCCTGAGGCTAGTGAGTGAGTGGATTCTAAGGTACAGTCCCAGTCCAAGGCATCAATGTACTCTGGATCAATTTGACAGGCACGGGAAAAGTTTTTGCATTCTGTCACCTTGGCGACTTCAAAGGTGGGCGGACGCTCAAAGATAGCTTCTTTGGAGCCATCGGCTTGAACCCGCCCCCGTGACAACACCACCAGATGGGTGCAGACCCGGTAGGCTTCTTCCAGTTTGTGAGTAATAAAGAGGGTAATGCCATGGTACTGAGACAACACCTCAATTAACAGCTTTTCAATGTGGCTGCGGAGGTAGGTATCCAAGGCGGATAGGGGTTCATCCAGGAGCAGAATATCGGGTTTGCTGGCGATCGCCCGTGCTAGGGCCACCCGTTGCTGTTGCCCTCCGGAGAGTTGGTGGGGATAGCGATCGCCCAGTCCCGGTAGGCCAATTTTATCCAGATACTTCTCCACTTCTGCCACCCGTTGGAGATAGGGAACCGCTTTCATGCCAAAGGCAATATTCTGGGCGATGGTGAGGTGGGGAAAGAGGGCATAGTTTTGGAAGACTAATCCGACATGGCGATCGCGGCTGGGCAAATTAATGCCTTTGTCGCTATCAAACAACACCCGCCCATTCAACACAATCTGACCCTGGGTGGGCGTTTCTAATCCAGCAATGCAGCGTAGGGTCATACTTTTGCCCGACCCCGAAGCCCCCAATAACCCCAAGGGTTCGCTATTGGCATCAAACGCCACATTCAGATGAAACCCTGGGATTTGCTTTTCAATCTCTACCCACAACTCAGCCTCGTTCTCATCAGATGGGACGGTTGTTGTCATCGGGGAGGTCACCACGGTTGGAGAGGTCGTCGTCACGGTTCTCCCATCCGCTTGGACTTGAGAACCACTGGAAGCGTTCAGTGCGTTCTTGTCCGCTGGAGGCTTGTCTGCCACAACGACGGAGGTAGACAGATCGAGTAAGCGGCGATCGGGGATTTTCTTGACTAGATCGCTGGAGGACAGTTTGAATAGATTTCCTTCCCAGGTTTTGAAGAATACCCAATTAAACCCTCGTTTGACCAGATAGTTGGCTAAACCGGGGGTTTGGGATCGACGACGATTGCCATAGTTCACCCCCACAATCACGATCAGGGAAACCGCTACCATCAGCAACACCCAGCCAAGGGCAATCCCCATGCGTCCGGCTTCAGCGGCAAAAAAGATGGCAATGGGAATCGTCTGGGTCACCCCAGGAATACTGCCCCCCACCATCAGCGTCGCGCCAAACTCTCCCAAGGCACGGGCAAAGGCCAGTACCGTTCCGGCAACTACTCCGGGCCAAGCCAAAGGCAAGAGGAGTTGCCAGAAAATCCGCCACTCTGAAGCCCCCAAGGTCCGGGCCGAACTCAGGAGCGTGGCATCAACCTGCTCAAAGGCTCCTAGCACGGTTTTGTACATCAGCGGGAACGCCACCACCGTAGCCGCTAGCACCGTGGCGGTCCAGGTGAAAATGATTGAGATGCCGAGTTGGTTGAGTAATTGGCCCACCGGACTATTTTTGCCCAAGAGCAACAGCAGGAAAAAGCCCATCACGGTGGGGGGCAAGACCAGAGGCAGGGTGAGAATGCCATCGATCAAGCCCCGCGCTCTGCCCCGATAACCCAAAATCCACCGAGCCATGAGAATGCCCAAAAGGGCAGCTAACAGGGTGGCGACTAAGGCGGTTTTGAGAGAAATCCACAGGGGAGAGAGAGCTTCAGGCATAGAAGAGTCGGAGTCTTAGGAGTCGGAGTCTTAGGGGTAGGCGATCGCCATTCATCACAGCATGAATTTCTGGTATGAATTTCTGGTATGAATTTCTGGTATGAATTTCCGGCATTACTCCGCCATTGTAAAGCCGTAATTTGCAAAAATGGCGATCGCCGCATCGTCGGAGAGAAAATCCACAAACCCCTGAGCGGCTTCCCCATTCTGACTTGCTGCGACCACGCCCACGGGATAGACAATAGGGGGGTGACTTTCGATGGGGGCTGTGGCGATCGCGACCACTTGTTCTGATCCCATTGCATCTGTGGCATACACCACCCCCGCATCCACATTGCCCGTTTCCACATAGGACAACACCTGACGCACATCCTTGGCAAAGACCATTTTGGGTTGGAGCGACTCAAACAAATTCAGAGAGGTTAAAGCATCCTTGGCGTAACGACCTACTGGGGCACTGGTCGGCTCCCCAATAGCAACACGATTGACGGTATCCGTTGCCAAGTCGCTGAAATCTTGGACCTGAGTGTTATCTGGAGTCGTAATTAACACCAGAGAATTCAACAACAGATTTTGACGCGACCCTTCCAGGATCTCCCCTTGGGTGTCCAGGCTATCCATCCACTGCTGAGAGGCCGATAGAAACACGTCTGTGGGGGCACCTTGGGCAATTTGTTGAGCCAATGAACCGGATGAGCCAAAGTTATAGGTAATGGACACACCTGGATTTGCCGCTTCATAGGCAGTCTTGACCTCACGCATGGCATCTTGAACACTAGCAGCAGCGGAAACTGTCAACTTAACGGTAGTCTCAGCACTGCCATCCAGGGAAGCCGGGGCTTGACTACAGGCGATCGCCAGTAGACTCATCCCCCACACCACTGAGGAAACCATGACAAAGTGTCGCCTTTTCATCCGTTTATCACCTCTCAAAAATTCCGCACAAACCACAAACAAGGGAGCCAATCGTAATCTGTGCCCAGCTTACTAGGATGTTTAGTTGCAAAAGAGTACCACATATGACTAAATCAGAGTGGAATCACCACCCACTTCCCCACTCCCTAACTCCCCCACCCGCTCACCCACCCACTCCCCCATGACCCAACTCTCAAACACAACCATCCTCCTCACCGGAGCCGCTGGCGGATTTGGCCAGGAATTAGTACGACAGTTACTTCCCCGTGGCAATCGCCTTATCCTCACTGACATTGACCAGACCGTTTTACTGGAAACCGTCACCCAAATTAAGCAGACCTTGCCTAATTCCACCAACATGGGCGAGGTGGTAGCTTGTTTAGCGGCAGATTTGTCCTCAAAGGAGGGGTGCGATCGCCTCTGCACCGAAGTTGACACCCTCTGTCGTACGTCTGATCTCACAGTAGAGGTGCTGATTAACAACGCGGGAATTGCCCTCCTGGGGCGCATGGATGAAGTCCCCTACGAGCGCTGGGAGCAGTTGATGCAAATTAACTTGTTGTCCCCCATGCAGTTGAGTGCCTGGTTAGCCAAAGACATGATTGCTCGACAGCAGGGCCACATCGTCAACATTGCCTCTGTCGCTGGATTGATTGCGCCACCTGGATTGGGGCCGTATGCTGCCAGTAAATTTGGCCTGCGGGGATTTAGCGAAGGACTGTATAACGATTTGGCGGAACACAACGTTAAAGTAACAGTGGTGTACCCCTTTTTCAGTCGCACCCCGATTCTCAAGGCACCCCGCTATGGCAGCACCGCTCAGCAACAATCAGACTTTGACGAGAGCCAAGCCACCGATCCGGTCAAGGTCATGCAGGCGATGATTCGGGGGATTGAGCAAGATCGGCTCCATGTCTATCCGGATCGTCCCTCTGGGGTTATTCAGGTCTTGCGACGACTCTTTCCCGACTCTTCTAATCGGTTTATGCGGGAAGCGATCGCTAGACAGCAGAAAGCATAACCGGATTCCGAACCTCGTGCCAGTGATAGCTGGCAGTTCAAAATGAAACGAACTCGCAGAGGGCTGATGTTTGCTCTGCCCTTATTTCTAATCAGTTGTCGCCAACCAGCATTTGTCTTTGCCCCCCTTCCCTCTCCGTCGGGGCAATATTTTGTCGATGTAACGGTCAACCAGAGCAATACTGATCCCGCCACCTATTTGTGCTTGGTGCTTCATCTGTTGGATGGGCAACGGCAGGAGCGATCGCGCTTGCAGACTACAGCGTCGAACCGAATGAAGTGGGCGATCGGGTGGATGCCAGACCCAGACATTGTTGTTCTCTACAGCAGTGACATTGGCACAACCGCCTGGTCAGTCAGCACCGGTGACTTTGAAGCCATGACCGTCAGTCCTGCTATCCGCCGATGGGGAGAGCAGTTGAAAAGCGATAAATATGGCAACGGCAACTGATGCAGGTCTACAAACGGCAGAACTGCCTTTCTTGAGTCCGTTCTGGGTTTTGCCAGGAGTAGGCAAAGTGGCTGATGGTGTCCAGTCGGGGAAAAGTGCGGCGAATATCTTGCATTTGGGCCTCTAGAGAGGGGCGATCGCTCATCGGCGCTCCCCAAATGCCAGCCAAAACAGGCTTAATATTAGCCCCCGCCGGAGCCTGTTCCACTACTCGCCGCACTTTATCGGTGATACAAGACACCTCACCACACACACCGTAGGACATGGGATGAAATTCCAAGGTGCTGGGAAAACGGTTCCAGGGTTGCATCCGGGAATCAAACCCATCCAGCATCGTGCGATTGGCTTCGGGGAAAAAGACGGCTCCCGCTGGCACCTGCTGTCGTTCTGCTGATAACGCCGCCACGTTCAGGAAATCCAACACTCCCTGAGTCGCATGGGCAACGGCTAGGGTCCACAAATCTGCCTGTAACTGGTTGCGGCGATCGCCCACTGATATAGCATCATCGGGTTCATCGGTAGTGGGACTCTCCACGACCCGTCCTTGCCACATGGGTTCCTCGGTTAACCCAGCCACCTCCGCTGTTGAGAGGGTTCCATG